>NZ_JBHVUV010000029.1:0-125797 GCF_042883905.1 Kitasatospora sp. NPDC058170 | reverse complement strand
AGCCACTGCGGAGCATTGGCGACTGACGACAACGCGGCGAGGTGCGTGCCCGGGCGTCGCCAAGCAGGCGGGAGTTTGAAGACGGACCCTAGGCCGCGCCGGCCGCCCGGGAGGCGCGGGCGGCCAGGGCGCGCAGGTGGGCGTGCAGCTCCGGGGGCTCGTGCACCTCGAACTCGCAGCCGAGCATCAGCAGGCGCATGGCCAGCCATTCGAGCGAGTCCCCGCGGGAGCGCAGACGGCAGCTCTCCTCGTCGATCGGCTCGACCTCGGAGTCGCCGTGGCCGCCGATCCGGCGCTCGGCGCTCGCGGCCGGCGTGTGCAGGGTCGCGACCAGGGTGTACGTCGGCGCGAGGCGGCGGAGCTTGCTCGCCACGTACGCGGCCGCGTCCTCGGCGGGGAGCTCGCGCGGGGTGAAGCGGGCGCCGGTCGCGCAGGGCTCGCTGATCCGGTCCACCCGGAACAGCCGCCAGTCGTCGCGGTCGAGGTCGTACCCGACCAGGTACCAGCGCCGCCAGGCGGAGACCAGGCGGTTGGGCTCCACCTGGCGCCTGGTCTCGGCGCCGTCGCCGGCCCGGTAGCCGAAGCGCAGCCGCTCCCGGTTGGTGACGGCGTTGGCCAGCACGGTGAGGTCCTCCGGGTCGACGGTCGGCCCGTCGCCGGTGAGCAGGGGCACGGTGGCCGCGTTCAGGGCGGCGACCCGGTGGCGCAGGCGGCCCGGCAGGACCTGGAGCAGCTTGCCGAGGGCGCGTACCGAGGCCTCCTCGATGCCGACCACGGCGTGTCCGGCCGCCGCCCGGAGGCCGACCGCGATGGCCACCGCCTCCTCGTCGTCCAGCAGCAGCGGCGGCATCGCCCGCCCCGCCACCAGCCGGTAGCCGCCGATGGAGCCCATCGTCGCCTCGACCGGGTAGCCCAGTTCGCGCAGCCGGTCGATGTCGCGGCGGATGGTGCGCGGGCTGACCTGGAGGCGTTCGGCCAGCTCGCTGCCGGGCCACTCGCGCGGGGTCTGGAGGAGGGACAGCAGGTTCAGCAGGCGTGCCGGAGTGTCTGTCATGGCGTCCAGGATGCCGGACAACGCGGACAGGATCTGACCTACATCCCCTCTATCGTCGCAGACGTGCCGAAGAGCGAGGTAGAGGAGTACGCAATGAAGTCCGATGCGGCGGTTGCCGACCGGCGGAGGTGGATCGCGCTGGCGATCGTGATGACCGCCTCCTTCATGGACCTGGTGGACGTCACCATCGTGAACATCGCGGTCCCGAGCATCCAGGCGGACACCGGCGCCTCGTTCAGCGCCGTCCAGTGGGTGACCGGCGGCTACGCCCTGGCCTTCGCGATCGGGCTGATCACCGGCGGCCGGCTGGGCGACATCTACGGCCGCAAGCGGCTCTTCCTGCTGGGCATCGGCGGTTTCACCGTCGCCTCCGCGCTCTGCGGCCTGGCCGGCGGCGCCGAGATGCTGGTCGCGATGCGGGTGCTGCAGGGCGGGACGGCGGCGCTGATGGTGCCGCAGGTGCTGTCGATCATCCACGCGACCTTCCCGGCGGAGGAGCGCGGCAAGGTGTTCGGCCTGTTCGGCGCGGTGGTCGGCCTGGGCGCCGTGTCCGGCCCGCTGATCGGCGCGCTGCTGACCGAGTGGGACCTCTTCGGCCTGGCCTGGCGGCCGATCTTCCTGATCAACCTGCCGGTCGGCATCGCCGGGCTGCTGCTGGGCCGGGCGTTCATCGGGGAGTCGCGGGCGGAGAAGGCGCTGAAGCTGGACCTGGTGGGCGTGGTGCTGGCCAGCGCCGGCCTGCTGATGCTGATCTACCCGCTCACCCACGGCCGGGAGGCCGGCTGGCCGCTCTGGGGCTACCTGTCGATGGCCGGGAGCCTGCCGGTGTTCGTGCTGTTCGTCGTCTACGAGCGGGTCAAGACGCGCCGGGACGGCTCGCCGCTGGTGGAGCTGTCGCTGTTCCGGGTGAAGAGCTTCGCGGCCGGCATCGGCGTGCAGCTGACCTTCGGGGTGGTCTCCGGGATCTTCTTCCTGGTCTGGACCCTGTACATGCAGCTGGGCCTGGGCTGGAGCCCGCTGAAGGCCGGCACGACCGGCATCCCGTTCTCGATCGCGGTCTCGGCGGCGGCCGGGCTCTCGGTGCAGCAGCTGGTGCCGCGGTTCGGCCGGAAGGTGCTCCAGGCGGGCGCGCTGGTGATGGCGGCGGGCGTCCTCACCTACATCTGGGAGGCCGAGCGGTACGGGACGGCGATCGCGCCGTGGCAGATGGCGCTGCCGCTGGTGGTGATGGGCCTCGGGATGGGCCTGATCGTCGCACCGATCACGGACGCGGTCCTGGCGGAGGTGCCGCGGGAGCACGCCGGTTCGGCCTCCGGGCTGATCAACACGGTGAACCAGGTGGGGATGGCGCTGGGGCTCGGCCTGGTCTCGGTGGCGTTCTTCGGTGCGATGCCCGAGACACCCGCGCCGGCCGAGGTCGGGACGTCCTTCAACGGGGCGTTCGTCCACGCGATGTGGTGGGTCCTGGGGGTGCTGGTGGTGGTCTTCCTGCTGATGTGCGCGCTGCCGAAGCGGAAGGCGGCGGCTGCCGGGGCGCCGGCGGTCGAGGACTCGCCGGCGGGGGAGCGGGAGCCCGTCCTGGTCTGACGGCGTGCGGTGACGGGCCCCGGTCGCGATGCGCGGCCGGGGCCCTCGTGCCGGTGGGGTCAGACCTTGGCGGTCTTGGCCTCCTTGGCGGCGCGCTTGACCTCCTGCTTGTGCGCGCGCACCTTCTCCAGGGACTCCGGGCCGGTGATGTCCGCGACCGAGCGGTACGCGCCCTCCTCGCCGTACGCGCCGGCCGCCTCGCGCCAGCCGGCCGGGGTCACGCCGTACTGCTTGCCGAGCAGCGCGAGGAAGATCTGCGACTTCTGCTTCCCGAATCCGGGAAGGGCGTTGAGGCGGCTGAGCAGTTCCTTGCCGGTCGCGACGCCCTGCCACACACCGGAGGCGTTCCCGTCGTACTGCGCCACCAGGAACTGGCAGAGCTGCTGCACCCGTTTGGCCATCGCGGCCGGATAGCGGTGCACGGCAGGCTTGTCGGAGAGCAGGGCGACGAAGGCCTCGGGGTCGTGGACGGCGATCTCGTGCGCGTCCAGGTCGTCGCGGCCGAGGCGCTGCGCGATGGTGAGCGGTCCGGTGAACGCCCATTCCATGGGCACCTGCTGGTCGAGCAGCATCCCCACGAGCGCGGCGAGCGCGCTGTGTCCCAGCAGTTCGTCGGCCTCGGGCTGCTGGGCAAGCCGGACGGTGACGTTCATGGGCCCTCCTCGGGGTGTGGAGACTCGGGTCGCCGCCCAGTCTGGTGGACGGGCGAGAAGGGGTGGGGTCAACACGCCCAGGGGAGCGGAAACATGGGAAACCTTGGAACGGCTGGATGGTTCGTCGGCGGACTTTGTCCATGGTGATGAATCGCGTGCGTATTCGACCGTTTCCGCGCGCGGGGAGGCCGGAATTTCGTCCGACCGGGCACCGGATGTGACCAGTCGCGCCAACGGGCGTCACGTGGCGGACTGTTGCCGTCCGGGCGGGTCGAGTCGCGCCGGCGGTGCGCGGCCGACGGCGCTCTGCGGCGGCTGGAGGTGCGGGTCCGTCCGGCGGGTGCGGCGCGGGCCTGTGAGCGTTGACAGGTGGAGCGAATCGGGCTGACAATCAATCAAGAGTCAAATCCGACTTGGATGTTGATCCGAGTCGGAGTCGAAATCCGATGGGGTTCTGGCCGCTGACGGCACGCACCTCGTGGCGATCGCCACGGAGCCGTGCAGCCGGCACCCGGAGGGTTCGGCGCTCAGGCGGGCGACTGTGTTCGCGCCGCCGATCGAGACCTCCGCGCCCGCGGTGGTTTCGACGCAGTGTGCGCAACACCAGCGCATCTCGGGGGGGCTGTGGTCGAACCCGCCGAGGTGCGTGCCGGTCGACCTCAGTCCTCCCTCAAGCGGAGAGGACATGGGTCAGTGAACTTGAGCGAGTGGATCGCCCTCACAGCGGCGGCCGTGCTCGGGGTGGCGGCGGTCATCAGCACGCTCCTCGACCAGCTCATCGCTCTGAGCGCGAAGGCGACCGAGGCCGTGAAGTCGCTCCGTGAACTGCGGGCGGCCTGGAACGGCGACTCCGACGACTCCCCGGCCGATCCGCCGGACGCATCCCCCGACGCCGTCAGGCCGATCCTCCGGCAGGCGCCGGACGCGGGGGCCGACTGCGCGCCCGAGCCCCGGGCCTCGTGAACCCTTCGGCGGTGAGGGGGCGTGCGCGGCCTCGCGACAGGGCGGTGTGCCGGGCGGAGAAATTCTTCGGGGTTCGTGTCACACCCGCGGGCTGCGGCGGGTCAGAGGAGTGAAACAAGCGCAAGGCACTCCGGCCGGGGCGGGCATCGCACCGGTGAGCCGCACGATTCGCCCGACGAGGAGCACCTCCCATGTCTGTCACCTACGTTGTCATCACCTCCCTGGCCGCCTTCATGGCGGGCTTCTCCGGCGCCTCGATCTTCTTCCGGGCCGGGTTCGTGGTGGACCCGCTGGTCGAGTACGGCGTCCCGCGGGCGTGGTGGAACTGGCTCGGTGTGGCGAAGGTCGCCGGCGCGGCAGGCCTGGTGGCGGGCTTCTTCCTGCCGGTGATCGGGGTGCTGGCGGCGGTCGGACTGGTGCTGTACTTCGCCGGCGCGGCGATCACCGTGCTGCGGGCGCGCTCCTTCGGCCACGTGCAGTGGCCGCTGATCTACATGGCGCCGGCGGTCGCCTCCCTGTTCCTGCTGTAGACCCGTCCGGTCCCCGGCCGGAACGACGCGCCTGAGAGGGGCGAGCGGATCACCGCTCCGCCCCTCTCGGCGTGTCCGGGCACGGCACTGCAACGCGCTCGGCGCGGGACTGGCCGAGCGCCGAACTCCTGGCCCGTCCCGTACGGATGAACTCCGTGCCAGTCCCGTACAGATGAACCAGAACCAACCGTTCAATCGGGCTGCTGTTCGACATTTCCGGGTCAACGCGGGCCAACTCGTATGACTGTTGTTGTTTTTCGGTGGAGATCGTTGCCCAGGGGTAATGCTGAGCCGACCGGGTGGCGGGCGCATCGGCGCGGAGAACGGGTCCGCCCTGCCGGTCGGCCTCCTCGACGCGTCCAGAAAGGCTCGCCCGGTGACTCAGCCGTTCGAACTTCCCTCCTTCTACGTGCCGCACCCGGCACGCCTCAACCCCCACCTGGAGGAGGCCCGCGCCCACTCCACCGCGTGGGCGCGGACGATGGGGATGCTGGAGGGCTCGGGCATCTGGGAGCAGGCCGACCTGGAAGCCCACGACTACGGCCTGCTCTGCGCCTACACCCACCCGGACGCCTCCGCCGAGGCGCTCTCGCTGGTCACCGACTGGTACGTGTGGGTGTTCTTCTTCGACGACCACTTCCTCGACATCTTCAAGCGCACCAACGACCGCGAGGGCGGCAAGGCCTACCTGGACCGGCTGCCGCTGTTCATGCCCGCCGACCCGTCCGCCCCGGTGCCCGAGCCGACCAACCCGGTCGAGGCCGGTCTGGCCGACCTGTGGAGGCGGACCGTCCCGGCGATGGGCGAGGACTGGCGGGCACGGTTCGCCGAGAGCACCCGCAACCTGCTCAACGAGTCGCTCTGGGAGCTCGCCAACATCAACGCGGGCCGGATCGCCAACCCGGTCGAGTACATCGAGATGCGCCGCAAGGTCGGCGGCGCGCCCTGGTCGGCCGGTCTGATCGAGTACGCGGCCAACGCCGAGGTGCCTCAGGCGGTTTCGGGCTCCCGCCCGCTGCGGGTGCTGATGGACGCCTTCTCGGACGGCGTCCACCTGCGCAACGACCTCTTCTCGTACCAGCGGGAGGTCGAGGACGAGGGCGAGCTGAGCAACGGCGTCCTGGTGCTGGAGACCTTCCTGGGGTGCTCGACGCAGGAGGCGGCGGAGGCCGTCAACGACCTGCTCACCTCGCGGCTGCAGCAGTTCGAGAACACCGTCTTCACCGAACTCCCGTCGCTGTTCGCCGAGACCGGGCTGGACCCGGAGGAGTGCGCCCGGGTACTGGCCTACGTCAAGGGCATGCAGGACTGGCAGTCGGGCGGCCACGAGTGGCACATGCGCTCCAGCCGGTACATGAACGGCGGTGGTGCGGCGGCGGATTCGGGCAACTGGTGGGATCCGTTCGCGATCGGCGGGGTGGGCACCTCGGCGCTGGACCTGCTCCGGAGCCGGACCGGAGGCGGATTCCCGGGTGGACTGGGCGAGTTGGGATCGCTCAGCGGGGTGAACACACTGGACGGGACACCCGGTTGCCCCGGCGGCGTCGAGCCGGCGCTGCGGCGGGCGCGCTCGCACAGCCACGTGCCCTTCCAGCACGTCGGGCCGTCCCGACTGCCGGACTTCAAGCTGCCGTTCACCGCCCAGCTGAGCCCGCACCTGGACACCTCCCGGGCCGGCACCGTGGCGTGGGCCGACGAGATGGGCATGCTGGAGGCCCAGCCGGGGGTGCCGGGCTCGGACATCTGGACCGCCGAGAAGGTCGCCGACTACGACTTCCCGCTCTGCTCGGCGGGCATCCACCCCGACGCCACCGCCGAGCAACTCGACCTCACGTCGGCCTGGTTGACCTGGGGCACCTACGGCGACGACTACTACCCGGCGGTGTTCGGGCGGACCAGGGACCTGGCCGGGGCGAAGATCCTGACCGAGCGGTTCTCGGCCTTCATGCCGGTCGACGACAGTCCGGCGCCGGCGCCGGTGAACGCCCTGGAACGCGGCCTGGCCGACCTCTGGGTGAGGACCGCCGGGCCGATGGCGTCCGGCGCCCGGCAGAAGTTCCGCGCCGCCGTCGAGGACATGGTGCTGAGCTGGGTCTGGGAGCTCAACAACCAGGCACAGCACCGGATCCCCGACCCGGTGGACTACATCGAGATGCGCCGCAAGACCTTCGGGTCCGACCTCACCATGAGCCTCTGCCGGATCGCCCACGGGCAGGACGTGCCACCGGAGGTCTACCGGAGCGGGCCGATGCGCTCACTGGAGAACTCAGCCGCCGACTACGCGTGCATGATGAACGACCTGTTCTCGTACCAGAAGGAGGTGGAGTACGAGGGCGAGGTGCACAACATGGTGCTGGTGGTGCAGAACTTCTTCAACTGCGACTACCCGACGGCCGTGCACATCGTCGACGACCTGATGAACTCGCGGGTGGCCCAGTTCCAGCACGTGGCGCAGAACGAGTTCCCGGTGCTGTACGACGACTTCGACCTGGGGCCGGAGGCGCGCGCGATGCTGGACGGCTACGTGAAGGAGCTGGAGAACTGGCTCGCGGGCATCCACGTCTGGCACCGGGACTGCCACCGGTACGGCGAGGCGGATCTGCGGCGGCACTTCGGCGGTGGGGCGGTGGCCGGATCGGAGCCCGTGCCGGTGGGCGCTGTGCCGGTGGACGCCCCGCCGGTGGAGGTGCCGGTGGAGGTGCCGGTGGACGTGCTGCCGGTCGGTGCGGTGGCGGTCGGTGCGGTGCCGTTCGGGCCGAGCGGGCTGGGGACGTCGGCGGCGCGGCTGGCGGCTGCGGCGGCTGCGGGCGCCACCCCGGGGGCGCCCCAGCGCGCGGCGGAGGCACTGCCGCGTCCGGCGCTCGCCCCGACCGGCCCGAGCGGCTTCGGGACGGCGGGCGCGCGCCCGCCGTTCGGCTCGCCGGCGGCGGCCGCGCCGGTCGGGTAGCGGCGCAGGCTCCTGCGACGGCCCGCCGGGGTGTGGACCCGGCGGGCCGTCGCCGTGTGCGTCGAACGCGCGCGCTCGGACGGTGGACTCGATACTGTGGCGAATCGGGGCAAAACGTCACATGAGAGGGCAGAGAGATGGCCGCGCTACCTGAGGGCACGCCCTGTTGGGCCGACGCGATGTTCACCGACCTGGACGGCGCGAAGGCGTTCTACGGCGACGTGCTGGGATGGACCTTCGGCGAGAGCTCGTCGGAGTTCGGCAACTACACGACGGCCTACTCGGACGGCAAGGCGGTGGCCGCCGTGGTGCCGCCGATGCCCGGCCAGGAGGCGCAGTCGGCCTGGTGCCTGTACCTCGCCTCGCCGGACGCCGCCGCCACCGCGGACCGGATCCGCGCCAACGGCGGCGAGGTGCTGATGGGGCCGATGCAGGTCGGCGACTTCGGCACCATGGTGATCGGCAAGGACCCGGGCGGCGTCGCCTTCGGGGTCTGGCAGGCGGGCAACCACGAGGGCTTCGAGAAGCAGGGTGCGCCGGGCGCGTACACCTGGGCCGAGGTGCTCACCCGGGAGCCGGGCAAGGCGGACGCCTTCTTCCCCGCCGTCTTCCCGTTCGGCGTGAAGCGGATGGACACCGAGCAGGTCGACTACAAGATCTTCCAGGTCGGCGATCAGCCCGCGCTCGGCCGGATGAAGGTGGGACCGGACGACCTCCCGCCCGAGGCGCCCTCGTACGTGAGCGTCTACTTCGCGGTGGACGACTGCGATGCCGCCGTGGCCAGGGTGACCGCACGCGGCGGCAAGCTGTTCTTCGGTCCGATGGACAGCCCGTTCGGCCGCTTCGCGGCGGTCGGCGACCCGCAGGGCGCGGCGTTCGGCCTGATCGACCTGGGAAAGACGGCCGGCGACATGCCCGTCATGGCGGACGCCTGATGGGCGGGGAGCGGGCCGAGCTGGTCCGGACGCTGGACAAGCACCGCGGCTTCCTGCGCTACACCGTCCGCGACCTGACCGACGCGCAGGCCGCCCAGCGCACCACGGCCAGCGCGCTCTGCCTGGGCGGCCTGATCAAGCACGTCACCGGGGTCGAGGAGCGCTGGATGCGGTTCGCGGTCGGCGGCGCGGACGCGATGGAGAGCGAGCCGGTCGACTGGGAGGGCCAGTTCCTGATGGGGGACGGCGAGACGCTGGCCGGGCTGCTCGCCGAGTACGAGCGGGTGGCGCACGAGACCGATGAGCTGGTCTCGACCCTGCCCGACCTCGACCTCAGCCACCCGCTGCCGGCGGCGCCCTGGTTCGAGCCGGGCGCCGGCTGGTCGGTGCGGCGGGTGCTGCTGCACATCCTCGCGGAGACGGCGCAGCACGCCGGGCACGCGGACATCATCCGGGAGTCGCTGGACGGCGCGAAGACGATGGGCTGAGGGCTGAGGGCTGACGGCTGACGGTCCGCGGTTCACGGGTTCACGGGTTCACGGGTTCGTGGTTCGTGGGCTCACGGCAGAGGGCGGCAGGCGGGGCGGCCGTCAGCCGGTCGGGCCCGGACCGGCGCCGGGCGCCGCGTCGAGTCGTACGCCGAGCAGCTCGCGGAACGCCCGGTCGCCGGCCGCGGTGACCCGCAGCGCCCGCCCGCTGCCGATCCGCTCCACCCAGCCCTCGTCCAGGGCCGTCCGGCAGAGGGCGGCCCCGAGCGCCCCGCCCAGGTGGCTGCGGCGCTCGGTCCAGTCCAGGCAGCTGCGGACGACCGGGCGGGTGCTCCTGCGGCCCGTCCGGACCGGCAGGTCGATGCCGATACCGGCCAGCCACCCCCGGCCGAGCTCGGTGACGGCGAGCCCGGCGTCGTCCGCCACCAGCCCGCGCTCCAGCACGGCGTCCGACACGGCCACCCCGAGGCGGCCGGCCAGGTGGTCGTAGCAGGTCCGGGCCCGTGCCTCGGCGCTCAGCCGGGTGGACTCGCGCAGGGTGCGCGGCCGGGCCCGCCCGGAGGAGGCGGACTCCGCGTACGCCGACAGGTCCTCGATCAGGGTGGCCACCGCGGGGTCGGCCAGCCGCACGTACCGGTGGCGCCCCTGCCGCTCCTCGGCCAGCACGCCCCCGGCGACCAGCCGGGACAGGTGCTCGCTGGCGGTGGACGGCGCGACCCCCGCGTGCCGGGCCAGCTCGCCCGCGGTCCAGGCCCGTCCGTCGAGCAGCGCGGTGCAGAAGGCGGCACGGGTCGGATCGGCGAGCAGTCCGGCGAACTCGGCTAGCGACATGCCCCCATCGTGCCGCAGCCACGGTTCGGCGGACGCCGAAACGTTCCGCCCCTAGCGTGGGCCCCATGACCACCCCCGTTGTAGTCCTCGACCGGTACGACGATGTGACGGCCGCCCTCGCCGACCCCGCCCTGGTGCCGGTGCCCGCCGAGCCCGGACCGCCGGGCGGCGTGGCCTGGCTGCGCGCCACCGTGGCCCGGTTCAGCGCGGGTGGGACGCACACCGGTCGCCGCGCCCTGGTGGAGGCCGACCTCGCCCGCCTCGACCCCGCCCGCCTGCGGCTCGCCGCCGCCGCGGGCTTCGAGGCGGACGCCCGGCTGCGGGCCGTCCGGGTGCTGGCACAGGCCCTCGGGCTGGCGGAGCCGGAGGCCGTGGCGCGGGCGGTCGCGGTGGTGGCCGGGGCGTACTTCGCCGACCGGCCCGAGGACCGGGAGGCCGATGCGGCGATGGCCTGGCTGCTGCCCCGGATGCTCCCCGACGCCGCGGAGCCCTCGCCCGAACACGCGGCCAACCGGATCGGCCTCCTCGTCCAGGCCTGCGACGCCACCGGGCGGCTGGTCGACCACGCCCGCCGCGCCGCCGCCCAGGGAGCGCCCCCGGCCGGGCTGCTCGCCGAGACGCTGCGCCAGGACCCGCCGGTCCGGGCGATGCGGCGGCAGGCCGTCCGGGCCACCACCGTCGGTGCGGTGGCGATCCCCGCCGGTGCCGAGGTCGTCCTGGAGACCGCCGTCGCGGCGGCGGGGTGCCCGGGGGCACCGACCCTGGCCTTCGGCGCCGCGCCCCGGGTCTGCCCCGGACGGGAGCACGCCCTCGCGCTCGCCTCGGGGATCCTGCACGGAGCGTCCGAGGTCCCGGCCTCCGACGCCTCGGACCGTACGGGTGGCGCCCCGGTCGGCGCTGCTGATGCTGCGGCCCCCTCCGCTGCCCCGGTCGGCGCTGCTGACGCTGTGGCCCCCGCCGCCGATGCCCCGGCCACCGACGGGCGCGATCCCGCCGAGGTGGTCACGGCCATGGTCGGCCACGTCCTGGCCCTCGCCGCCGGCTGGACCGACTGGGACGGCCGCCCGCTCACCGCCGACGGCCGGACGTACACCCCGCACAAGGCGATCCGCCGGGTGACCGACCATCTCATCGACCACCTGGCCGAGTTGGAGGCCCGGCTGGCCGGCGAGGCCACCCGGCCCGACCACTGGCACGCCTCCGCCGTCACCACCCCGGCGGACCTCGCGCCGTTCACCGCGGCCGACCTCGACGAGGCCCGCAGCCGCCTCACCCGCCTGGGCCGGGTCTGGGCCGTGCGGCTGGCCGCCCTCACCCCGGCCCAGCTCGACCGGTCGCCCGGTACCGGCTGGACCTTCCGCCAACTCGCCTTCCACGTCGCCGAGTCCGCCTACTACGCGGACGCCGTCGGTGACCTGACCCGTCAGGACAAGGTCGGATCATGAGCTCCTTCGCTGCGCTCCACCACCGCCCGGGCGCACCCCTGTTGCTCCCCAACGCCTGGGACCACGGCTCCGCCGCCGCCCTCGCCGGGCAGGGCTTTCCCGCCATCGGCACCACCAGCCTGGGGGTGGCCGCGGCCGCCGGCCTGCCCGACGGTGTGGCGGCCACCCGCGAGGAGACCCTCCGCCTCGCCCGGCGGCTGGCCCGGGGGCGGTTCCTGCTCTCCGTCGACGTCGAGGGCGGCTTCAGCGACGATCCGGCCGAAGTCGCCGCCCTGGCGGTCGAGCTGGCGGAGTTCGGGGTGGCGGGCATCAACCTGGAGGACGGCCGTTCGGACGGCACGCTCGCGCCCGTCGCCCTGCACACGGCGAAAATCGCCGCCGTGAAGGCCGCCGCGCCCGGGCTCTTCCTCAACGCCCGGACGGACCCGTACTGGCTCGGGCTCGACCGGCCGGAGGCGGAGGCCTGGCACCGCCTCGCCGCCTACCAACAGGCCGGAGCGGACGGTGTGTTCGTGCCCGGCCTGGCCGACCCGGCCGCCATCGGCGCGCTGGTGCAGCGCCTCGCCGTCCCGCTCAACGTCCTCCACTCCCCGGCCGGCCCGGCGCTCGCCGACCTCGCCGCGCTGGGCGTCGCCCGGGTCAGCCTCGGCTCGCTGCTCTACCGGGCCGCGCTGGCCGCCGCGGTGGACGTCGCCACCGCCGTCCGCGCGGGCCGGCCCGTCACCGCCGAGGTGCCCGGCTACGAGGAGGTCCAGGCGCTCCACCGCGACGGGGTCTGACGGCTCCCGGCCCGGCTGTTCCTCGCGGTCGGGGGCGCCGGTGCCGGCCCGCTGCTCGTTCGGTGCCGGCCCCTGGCTCGTTCGGTGCCGGTCCGCTGTTCGCTCGTGGGTGTCAGCCTGCCGCCCGCTCGTCGGTGCCGGGGACCTTGGCGGTGCTGAGGGCGATCCGGTTCCAGGTGTTGATGGTGAAGATCAGGGCCAGCAGCCGGGCCAGCTCCTCCTCCTCGAAGTGCGCGGAGGCCCGCTCGTAGACGGCGTCGGGCACGCCCCCCTGGCCGATCAGCGTGACGGCCTCGGTGAGGGCCAGGGCTGCCTGCTCCTTCCCGGTGAAGAAGTGCGCGGCGTCCTTCCAGACCGCGACCATGTGCAGCCGCTCCTCGCTCTCGCCGGCCTTGCGCGCGTCGGAGGTGTGCAGGTGCAGGCAGTAGGCGCAGCCGTTGAGCTGGGAGGCGCGGATCTGGACGAGCTCGACCATGGCCGGGTCGAGGCCCTCGCGGGCGGCGGAGTCCAAGCCGATCAGGGCCTTGAAGGCCTTCGGGGCGGCCTTGGCGAAGTTCATCCGAGGGGCCTTGGCGCTGGTGGCGGCGGCAGGTGCGGTGCTGTTCGTCATGACCGTGAATCTACGGAGACATCGACCCCCGTGCCGGGTGCATCTCCATGTCGAAATCCTGGGTCAATTCCGCGGGGCGGGGATGGCACACACGGTCCTCGGCGGGCCGGGCTCAGCGAGGGCCGAGGGCGGGCTCGAACAGCTCCGCCTGGTCCTCGGCCGTGAGCGCCCGGCCCTGCGCGAAGGCGGCCGCGAAGCCCTCCGGGCCCAGCGCCCCGCGGGCCCGGGCCGCCGCACGGTCCACGTCGAAGCGCTCGGCCCGGGGGAGGGGCGCGCCGACCGAGTCCCGGAGGGCGGCGGCGGTGCCGAGCAGGGCCGCGGCCTGCTCGTGCCGGGCCGCGGCCGACCGTGCCCCGGCCAGGCCTTCGAGGGCGAGCGCCAGGGCGCGCGGATCGCCGGTGCGGCGGGCCGCGGAGAGGCCGTCCAGGTGGAGTGCCTCGGCGAGCGCCGCGTCGCCGCGCTGCTCGGCGACGTAGCCGAGTTGCGCGAGGACCAGGGCGGTTCCGGAGTCCACCCCGAGGCGGCGGTTCCACTCCAGCCACGGCCGCAGATGGCGCTCGGCGGCGTCCAGATCGCCGCGTCGGCGCGCGCCGAGGGCGAGGCCGGTCTCGGCGAACTGCTCGGCGGACCGCTGCGACTGTGCGACGGCGAGGCGCCTGGCCCGCTCGTGGAGCTCCGTGGCCTGCGCGTCGTCGCCGGTCAGCAGGGCGATGCGGCCCTGCCGGGCGAGCTGGTAGGAGGCGTGCGTCCAGAGTTCCAGCTCCTCGGCGCTCCGTACGCCGTCCCGGTGCAGGCGGGCCGCGGCCGGGTAGTCGCCGGAGATCTCGGCGAGCACACCCAGCTGCTCCGAGGCCTGCAACTGTCCCCAACGGTCGCCCAGTTCGCCGAAGAGTGCGGCGCTGACGCCGGCCTCCCGCCGCAGGCCGTCGAGATCGCCCCGGTACATGGCCAGGGTGGCCCGGACGCTGTGTGCGGCCGCCTCCCCCCAGCGGTCGCCGAGGGCGCGGAACTCGGCGGGCAGGCCGAGGAGTTCGTCCACGGCGGCCTGGTCGTCGAAGCCGCAGCGGGCGAAGGCGAGGAGCCACCGCCCGCGTGCGTCGGCGGCGCCGAAGCCGCCCGCCGGCACCTCGTCGCCGGTGAGCAGGGTGAAGGCCGCGAGCCGCACCCGGGCCGCGTCGGCCAGAGGTCCGGGGGTGGCCGGCGAGACCAGGGCGAGTGCGCCTTCGAGCGAGCGGAGCGCCTCGCGGAGGCGGCCGCGCAGCTGCCAGTACCAGGTGAGTGCGACGGTCAGGCGGAGTCCGAGGCCGGCCGCGCCGGTTGCGGTGGCATGGTCCAGCGCGGCCCGCAGGTTGGGCGTCTCGCGGTCGAGCCGACGCAGCCAGGCGCGCTGTTCGCGGCCGTGCAGCCGGGGTGCCGCGCGCTCGGCGAGCCCGGTGTAGTGGCGGGCGTGCCGGGTCCGGGTGCGGCCGGTCTCGCCGGCCTCGTCCAGCCGTTCCAGGCTGTAGGCGGCCACCGATTCGAGCATCCGGTAGCGGGTGCCGCCGCCGTCCTCGTCCGCCACCACCAGGGACCGGTCGACCAGCCGGATGACGGCGTCCAGCACCTCGGCGGCGTCGGGTGCCGTGTCGGGGGCCGGGCCTTCGGTGGCGGGCGCGTCCGCCGTGGCGCAGATGTACTCCGCGTCCTCCAGGGTGAACCCCCCGGAGAACACGGCCAGTCGGCGCAGCACCGTCTGTTCGAGCGGGGACAGCAGCTCCCAGCTCCAGTCGATCATCGCGCGCAGGGTGCGCTGACGGGCCGGGGCGTCCCGGCGGACCTGGTTGAGCAGCCGGAAGCGGTCGTGCAGGCGGTCGGCCAGGGTGTGCACGCCCAGCGCCCGGACCCGGGTGGCGGCCAGCTCCAGTGCGAGCGGAATGCCGTCGAGGCGGCGGCAGATGAGGGCGACGGCCTCGCGGTTGTCCGGGCCGAGGTGGAAGCCGGGGGCGGCCGCCGAAGCGCGGGCGGCGAAGAGTTCGACCGCCGCGGCCTCCGGTAGCGGTGCGACGGCGTCGAGGACCTCGCCGGAGATCGCCAGCGGTTCCTGGCTGGTGGCGAGGATGTGCAGCCCGGGCGCCCGGCGGAGCAGGCGCCCGGCGAGCGCGGCGACCGGTCCGATGACGTGCTCGCAGTTGTCGAGGACGAGCAGTAGCCGCCGGCCGGCCAGGACCCCGGCGAGCCGGGTCTCCGCCGTGTCGTCGTCGCGCTCCCGGGCGGCGTCGTCGCGCACCCCGAGGGCGGTGGCCACCGTCTCGGCCACCTCGCCCCTGTCCCCGGCGAGTTCGACGAACCGGACGCCGTCGGCGAAGGCGACCTCGCCGGGCCCGTCCGGCTCCGCCAGCCGGGCGGCGGCCGCCAGGGCGAGCCGGGTCTTGCCGACCCCGCCGGGCCCGGTGAGGGTGACCAGCCGGCTTTCGGCGACCAGTGCGCAGACCCGGGCGACGGCGTCCTGGCGGCCGATCAGCGAACTTGCCGGGACGGGGACGCCGGTCCGCGACCGTGCTTTCGCCGTGACGGTAACGGCGTTGTGGGTCAAGGTGGTTGAGGGGGTAGCGGGGGTCGGGTTCGGGTCGAGGGACGGGTCCTGGCGCAGCATCGCCTGGTGCAGGGCGGACAGCGCGGCGCCCGGGTCGACGCCCAACTCCTCGGCGAAGCGCCGATCCAGGGCGCGGTAGGCCGCCAGCGCCTCGCCCTGACGACCGGTCCGGTAGAGGGCCAACAGCTGGGCGGCCCGCAGACGTTGGCGCAGCGGATGCTCCGCCGCCAGCCCGCCCAGCTCGTCCGCCAGTGCCGCGTGTTCACCGAATCCCAGGCGCAGTTCGGCCAACTCCTCCTGGGCGGTGAGCCGCTGCTCCTCCAGCCCGGCGATCGCCGCCCGGGCGAAGTCGGCGTCCCGGAAGTCCGCGTACGCGGCTCCGCGCCACAGGCCGAGCGCGTCGGTCAGCAGCGCCGCCTTCATCCGCGGATCGGGCTCCTTGCCCGCGCGGCGCGTCAGGTCCGTGAAGCGGCCGGAGTCCACCGCCTCCCGCGCCACCCGGAGCGCGTAGCCCGCCGGACCGTACGCCACCAGGGCCCGGGCGCCGTCCTCGGCCTTCGCCAGGGCGCGGCGCAGCTGGGAGACCTTGGTCTGCAGGGAGTTCTCGGGATCCCCCGGCAGGGCGTCCCCCCACAGGTCGTCGATCAGGCGGTCCACCGGCACCGGTCGGCCGTGGTGTACCAGCAGGTCGGCGAGCAGGGCCCGGACCTTCGCCTCGGGCACCGGGACGGGCAGCCCGTCATCCGTCCGCACCGCCATCGGGCCCAGCACCTCGAAACGCATGCCGCCACGCTAACCCGTGCCCCTCGGGCGGTCGTGCGCGGACCGTCAGCGGACCGTGCGCGGGCCCCGGCACGGTAGTCCCGTGATCGCAGCCGATCGCCGAATACCACCGAGCACCACCGAGCACCGCCGAGTGCGACCGAGCGTCGCCGAGCACTGCTGAGCACCGCCGGGCGCAACCGCGCGCCGGAACCGTACGACGTCCGTTCAACTCCCCCCGGAGGGCAGCCCCATGACCGTGTCCCGTGAAGTCCGACTCGTCTCCCGTCCCGTCGGCGAGCCCGCCGCGGAGAACTTCGAGCTGGTCGCCACCGAAGTCCCGGAACCGCGCGAGGGCGAGATCGTCGTCCGGAACACCTGGATGTCCGTGGACCCGTACATGCGCGGCCGGATGGACGACGCCCCTTCGTACCTACCGCCGTTCGCCCTCGGCGCCGCGCTGGACGGCAGTGCGATCGGCGAGGTGGTCGCCTCCCGCACCGAGGCCGTTCCGGTCGGGTCGACCGTCTCGCACTTCCTCGGCTGGCGCGAGTACGCCGTCCTGGACGCGGCGGCGGCCACCGTGGTCGACACCGCCCTCGCTCCGGCGGAGGCCTACCTCGGCGCGCTGGGCACCACCGGGCTGACCGCCTACGCCGCGCTCACCCGGACGGCGCCGGTGCGCGAGGGCGATGTCGTGTTCGTCTCCGCGGCCGCCGGCGCGGTCGGCAGCGTGGCGGGCCAACTGGCCCGCCGACTGGGCGCGTCGCGGGTGATCGGCTCGGCGGGCGGCCCGGCCAAGACCAGGCGGCTGCTCGACGGGTTCGGCTTCGACGCGGCGGTCGACTACCGCCGGGGACGGCTCGCCGAGCAGCTCGCCGAGGCCGCCCCCGAGGGCATCGACGTGTATCTGGACGCGGTGGGCGGGGATCACCTCCAGGCGGCCGTCGGCGCGATCCGGCCGGGCGGGCGGATCGCCCTGGTCGGTGCGATCAGCGGCTACAACGCCACGGCACCGGCGCCGGGCCCCGACAACCTCTTCCGGGCCGCCGCCAAGGAGGCCACGCTCCGCGGCATGCTCGTCACCAGCCACTTCGACCTGTTCCCGGAGTGGATCGGCAAGGCCGCCGGCTGGCTGGCCGACGGCAGCCTGCACACCGAGCAGACCGTCGCCGAGGGCATCGCGCAGGCCCCCGACGCCCTCCTGGGCGTGCTGCGCGGCGCCAACACCGGCAAGATGCTGGTCCGGCTGGGGGACCGGTGACCGCGCCCCGGCCGCAGGCCGCCCCGGAGACCTCCCCGGAGACCTCCCTGACGCCCGCCGGGGAGACCTCCCCGGCTGCCCCGCGGACCGACCCGGCGGCCGGCCGGCACGCCCTGCTGGTCCTCGCCCACCCCCGCACCGACTCGCTGACCGCCCAGCTCGCCCACCGCTCCCGGGCCCGGCTGGAGGCCGCCGGCTTCACCGTGGACCTGCTCGACCTGCACGCCGAGGGCTTCGACCCGAGGATGTCCCCGCAGGACGAGCCGGACTGGGCGGACCAGGACAAGCGGTACTCCGCCGAGGTCCGCGCCCAGATGCGGCGGATCGACGCGGCCGACGTGATCGTCGCGGTCTTCCCGCTCTGGTGGTTCGGGCTCCCCGCGATCCTCAAGGGCTGGATCGACCGGGTCTGGAACCACGGCTTCGCCTACGGCCGCAGCAGCCCCCGCCTCCAGGGCAAGCGGATGCTCTGGATCCCGCTGGCCGCCTACCCGCAGGACCGCTTCGAGGAGCTGGGCTGGGCCGGCCTGGTCGACCGCCTGCTGCGCGAGGGCATCAGCGCCTACTGCGGCATCGAGGACGCCTCGGTCCACTTCGTCCACGACTCGCTGACCGCCGGCGAGAAGGGCCTCGACGCCGCGGACGACGCCCTCGACGCCTTCCTCGGGTAGCGGCCGGGCGGCACCGGCCGCCCCCGGAGGCGCGCTACTCGTCGTCGTCGACGGCCCCGGGGGCCAGCGCGGGGGAGGGGAAGACGTGGCGGGCCTCGCCGCCGGACCACCAGACGCCCACCGCGAAGACCGCGGCCGCCTCCAGCACCGCCGCGCGGTCCAGCCCGCCGCAGGCGAGCGGGACGCACCCCATCGAGGTGATCAGCTCCGCCGTCAGGGCGGCGGCCGCCGGGGCGTCGGTGCAGAAGGGCACCGCCAGCGGAGCCCCCTCGAAGACCGGCCGCGGCAGGGTCCAGATGCTCTCGTGGCAGACGCCGAACACCTTGGCGACCCGGGCCGCCGGTGCGGCGGCCGCCAACTGTGCGGCGACCGAGTCGGTGCCCCCGGCGGTGGTCAGGGCCGGTCCGCCGGGGCCGGGGGCCATCGGGACGGTGCAGTCCAGCACCGTCCGCCCGGCCAGCGCCGGTGCCAGCTCCGCGGCCAGCCCCGGCGCGGCCCCGGCGGGTACGGCGACCAGCACCCCCTCGCCGTACCGCGCCGCCCCGTCGGGCCCGCCGTGCCCGGCGGCGCCGATCGCGGCCGCGGTCCGGGCCGCCGCCGCGGCGTTCCGCCCGCCCACCATGACCTCGTGCCCGGCGCGTACCCAGGCCCCGCCCAGCGCCGCCGCCATGGCGCCCGTACCGAGAATGCCGATGCGCATGTCGTGCTCCCGTTCGCGTCGTGAATGCCGTGGGACAGACGCTAGGAGGGCCGATGGACACCGCGAGGTAGGCATCGGCCGGGGCAGGATGTCCGCATGGGAGAACCGGAGGACGTGGTCGACGCGGCGGCGGACGTGGTCGGCGCGCCGGGAGAAGCGGTCGACATGCCGGGAGACGCGGTCGACATGGCGGGGGACGTGTTCGCGGCGGACTGCCGGGCCCGGATCGCCTTCGAGGTCGTGGCGAACCGCTGGGACAGCGTGGTCGTCTACGTCCTCGGCGAGAGCGGCCCGATGCGGCCGCGGGCGATGCTGGACCGGATCGGCGGGATCAGCCCCAAGGTGCTCAACCAGGTGCTGCGCCGGCTGGAGTGCAACGGCCTGGTGGCACGCCACCGGTACGCCGAGGCGCCGCCCCGGGTGGACTACTCCCTCACCGAGGCCGGGACGGCGCTGCTCGGCCCGATCCGCGCCATGGGCGCCTGGGCGGCCGCTCACGGGGACGCCGTCCTCGCGGCCCAGGACCGGTTCGGCCGGTCGTAGCCGTCCTCGGCCGCGTACCGCCCGGGCCGGTCCGGTCAGCCGGGCGACGGCCTCGGGCACCGCTCGTCCGGCGGCCCCCCGGCTCCTGCTCCTATCGTTGAACCAGATCACGTGGTGCACGGTGAGGCGGGCTGATCATGAAGGGCGCCGACGCGGACATCGACTACGCGGCCATGTTCCAGGCACTGCCCGGCATGGTGGCGCTGCTGACCCCTGAGCTGGTCTACGCGGACGCGAACGAGGAGTTCGTGCGAGTGTCGGGCCGCCCGCGGGAGGCCCTGATCGGCCGCTACCTCTTCGACGTCTTCCCCGACAACCCGAACGATCCCGACGCGACCGGTGCGCGGAACCTGCTCGCCTCGCTCACCCGCGTACTGGAGACCGGGGAACGCGACGCCATGGCGCTGCAGCGGTACGACGTCGAGTCCCTGGAACGGCCGGGCACCTGGACGGAGCGGTACTGGAGCCCGGTGAACGCCCCGGTGCTCGGGCCCGACGGCCGGGTGGCCCTGCTGGTGCACCGGGTGGAGGAGGTGACCGAGCTGATCAAGGCCCGCGGCGCCCAGGACGGCAGCCGGGCCCGGGTCCTGGAGGCCGAGCTCTACACCCGGGCCCGGGAGCTGCAGGAGGTCAACGACCGGCTGCGGCAGGCCCACGCCCGGGAGCGCGAGGTGGCGCTCGCCCTGCAGGAGGCGATGCTGCCCGCCCCGAGGCCGGTCGGCCACCACCGCGCCGCCGTGCGCTACCGGCCCGCCGTGGGCGCGTTGAACGTCTGCGGCGACTGGTACGACCTGGTCGACCTGCCCGGCGACCGCATCGGGGTCGCCGTCGGTGACGTCGTCGGCCACGGCCTGCGGGCCGCCTGCGTCATGGGCCTGCTCCGCAGCGCGCTGAGCGCGGCCTCCCTCGTCGCCGACGGCCCCGCCCGGGCACTGGAGGTCCTCGGCCTGTACGCGCGCTCGGTCGATGGCGCGGAGAGCACCACGGCGGTGGAGACGCACATCGACTGGGACACGCACACCATCACGTACAGCAGTGCCGGACACCCGCCGCCCGCGCTGCTGCACGCCGACGGCACCCTCGTGTTCCTCGACCGGGCCACCGACCCGCCGCTCGGCGCCCGCCCCGAGCACGTCCCCCGCCCCGAGGCCGCCATCGCGTTCGACGAGGGCGACATGCTCGTCCTCTACACCGACGGCCTGGTCGAACGCCGCCGCGAGGACATCGACACCGGTCTCGCCCGCCTCGCCGACTCCCTGGTCCGCCACTGCGGCCTCGCCCCCGAACCCCTCGCGGACGCCCTCCTGCACGACCTGCTCCCGATCGGCGGCGCCACCGACGACACCGCCCTGGTCATCGTCCGGCTCTGACCGCACCGGCGCCCCCTGGCGGACCGAGGCCTCGGGGCACCGGAACCACCGGGACCACCGGGACCACCGGGACCACGCCCTAGCGGGCACGGTGGGAGGTGAACCCGGCGCGTGCCCAGAAGTAGCCGCCCACGGCGATGGCGATGCACCAGGCGATCGCGATGACGCCGTTGTGGCCGATCGGAGTGCCGGTCAGCAGGCCCCGGACGGTCTCGATGACGGGGGTGAAGGGCTGGTACTCGGCGAACTGGCGGATGCCGGGCGGCATCGAGCCGGCCGGGGCGAAGGCGCTGCCGACGAACGGGAGGAACACGATCAGCATGGGGCTGTTGCTGGCCGCCTCGGGAGTCGGGGACACCAGCCCGATCGCCACCGCGAGCCAGGTCAGGGCGAAGGTCAGCAGCAGGAGCAGCCCGGCCGCGGCGGTCCAGGCGGCGAGGCCGGCGGTGGGCCGGAAGCCCAGGAGCATCGCGACGGCGATCACCGATGCCGTGCTGGCCACCGTCGTGATCACACTGTTGACCACGTGTGCGGTCAAAATCGAACCCCGGGCGATCGGCATCGTGCGGAACCGGTCGACGATGCCCTCGGTCATGTCCACACACACCGCCACCGCCGTGGCCATGCTGCCGGAGGCCACCGCCATGATGATGATTCCGGGCGCGATGTAGTCGACGTACCCGCCCCTGTGGTGCCCGCCTGCCGCGGCCAGTCCGGAGCCCAGTGTCCTGCCCAGGACCCCGACGAACAGCAGCAGCATGATCACCGGGCCGAAGACGGACCCGAGCGTCATGGAGGGGTAGCGCAGGGTGTGCCGCAGGTTGCGCCGCAGCAGCGTGGCCGTGTCGGTCAGGGCGTGGCCGCGGGTGCGGGTGCGGGTCGGGGCGTGGGTCGGGGTGCTCATGCGGCGGTCTCCTTGTCGGTGGCGTGGGTGTGGGCGTGGGTGTGGGCGTGGGTGTGGGCGTCGGTGGCGCGCAGGCCGCGGTTGCCGCGCCTGCCGGTCAGGGCGAGGAAGACGTCGTCGAGGTCCGGGGTGTGCACCGAGAGCTCCTCGACGCCGACCGCCTCGGCCCTCAGCCGGTCGAGCAGGGATTGCAGCGACGCGACACCGCCGTCGCTCGGGATCTGCAGGGTCAGCGCGTCGTCGTCGCGGGAGGTCACGTCGAGGATCCGGGCCGCCGCCTCCAGCCGCGTCGCGTCGGCGAACCGCAGCCGGATGTGGCCGCCGGGGACGAGCCGCTTGAGCTCGGCCGCCGTCCCCTCGGCCACCAGCCGGCCCTGGTCCAGTACGGCGATCCGGTCCGCGAGCTGGTCGGCCTCCTCCAGGTACTGCGTGGTCAGGAAGATCGTGACCCCGTCGGCGACCAGCCCGCGGATGATCTCCCACAGGTCGCGGCGGCTGCGCGGGTCCAGGCCGGTGGTCGGCTCGTCGAGGAAGATCAGACGCGGGTCGGCGATCAGGGTCATCGCCAGGTCGAGCCGCCGCCGCATGCCGCCGGAGTAGCCGGAGATGGGCTTGCGTGCGGCCTCGACCAGGTCGAACCGCTCCAGCAGCGCATCGGCGCGGCGCCGGCCCTCGGCCCGTCCCAGGTGGTGCAGGTCCGCCATCAGGATCAGGTTCTCCCGGCCGGTCAGCAGGCCGTCCACGGCCGAGAACTGGCCGGTGACCCCGATCGAGGCCCGCACCCCGCCGGGGTCGCGGGCCAGGTCGTGGCCGACCACCTGCGCCTGGCCGCCGTCGGCCGCGACCAGCGTCGAGAGGATCTGCACCGTGGTGGTCTTGCCGGCCCCGTTCGGACCGAGCAGGGCGAAGACCGTCCCCGCGGTGACGGTCAGGTCGAGGCCGTCCAGGACGCGGTGGTCTCCGTAGGACTTGCGGAGGCCGATCGCGGTGATCGCGGCGGGTGGGGCGAAGGCGGCTTCGGTAGCCTGTCGATACGTTGGCGTCGTGTTCATGAACGGATCGTCTGACCCTGACGCAGGGTCAAGGTCAAGCGGTCCGTTCGCAAGTGCTCCGGGGGGTCGCGCGTGTTGACGATCGGCCAGGTCGCGGCCTATCTGGGTGTGACGGTGCGGGCGGTCCGCCACTACCACCAGAAGGGCCTGCTGCCCGAGCCCGAGCGCGACGTCTCGGGCTACCGGCGCTACGGGGCCGACGCGGTCGTCACCCTGGTGCGGATCAGGACCCTGTCGGACGCCGGGGTCCCGCTGGCGCGGATCGAGGAGCTGATGGGAGCCTCGCCCGCGCAGTTCTCCGCGTCCGTCAGGGCGATCGACGACGACCTGAAGCAGCAGATCGCGGAGCTGAGGCGGCGCCGGAGCCGGATCGCCGAACTCACCGGCGGCGACCGCCTGTTCCTGCCCGAGGAGGTCGTGGTCCTGCTGGACCGCCTCCAGGAGATCGGACTCAGCCCGGAGACGGTCCGCACGGAGCGCGACACCTGGATCCTGCTCGCGGCGCAGTACCCCGACCAGGTGCCGGGCTGGGCGCTGCAGAAGCAGGCGATGTTCGAGGACCCGGCCTTCCAGCAGCTCTACCTGACCTGTGACCAGGCCGCCGACTGGGACCGCGACGACCCGCGGCTGGAGGCCCTCGCGGACGATGTGAACGACTTCGGCGGCCTCCGCGCACCGGACCCGGACGGGGCCGAGCCGATCCTGGCGCTCGACGCCCTGGTCGCCGTCACGCTCATGGCCGCCCAGACCGGAAAGCCGGTGCCCGCCTGGGAACGCCTGATCGACCTCTGCCGCGCCCGAGCCCAGACCACCTGACCCCGCGGCCCGGGGCCTACTCGGCGGGTTCGTCGCCCCACACATTGGCCGCTTCATTCGTGGCGAAGCGCAGTCTCCACTCGTCGCCGATCGGTGGTGGCGGGACGTCGTCGCCGCGGGTGGGGCTCATGGCGCGAGCGAACGCCGTCAGCTGGGGTCCACACCCGTTCTGACCTGCGGCGGGGTGAGCCGCCATCCGGCGATTGAAACCTGCTTGGACGGGGGTGAACGAGACCAGAACCGAGACCGGGCGACCGGCTGTGACAGTCCATGACGGCCGAGCGGTGAAGGACGGCGAGGTCATGGTCTTGCATCGGCTGTGACGGCCAGGGGGCTGCATCAACGGCATATCGCAGAGGTCGCCCCGTTGCGTGGCCCAGATTCAGGGCCGGCGGTGCAACGGGGCTACCACCTCGTGTTGCGGCTTTCCGGGCTTATCCGTAGAAGGTCCAGAACAGAGTTCCCGAGATGATCCCGATCAGCACCGGAACGATGCCGCCGTTCCAAGGGGTGGTGCGGGTGACACTGTTCCTCGCCAGAGCGATTACCGGTCCTGCCCAGCCCAGTCCGTAGATGACCCATCCCGCCGGAGCGTCATCGCGTACTGCGAACAGGAACCACGCGAAGAGGGCGGCTCCCAGCGGTGTTTCCCAAAGGGTGCGTTCCAGGTCCTGCTTCTTCTTGGCAGCCATCTCTACCTGTCCGTTCAATCTACGTTCGGCGTCTGCCCGTTCCAGCGGTTCGAGAGACTTCGGGGCCGGTGGGTCTCGATTGCCGGAGCAGGACAGGGATCCTCAGCTGAGGATGTACTTGATGAGTTCCTCAAGGGCCCAGGCGGGGAGCTGCCCGATGGTCCAGCGAATGGGGCTCCTCCAGGACAAGCCATTGGCCCACTCCTTGACACCGGCGGCGCCCTTGGCGGCGGCCTTCTTGGCCGCGTTGACCATGCCCGGGCCTGCCTTCTTGATCAGCTCCCAGGCGGCCTTGCCCGCGCTGCTTCCCACGCTGCGCCGCTCACGCGTGTGGCTTTCCTGGTCCGCGATCGCTTGCATCCCGGCTCGCTCTTCGGCGTTGAGCTGACTCGCGAGTTCCGGCGTCGCGAGAACCTGTCGCGCCAGGGCGGGGCTGAGCTGCAGCTCCTGTGCCGTCGTGCTGACGGAAATCGGTGTCGGCGGTGCGTCAGCTGCGACGGCCGCCGGCGCAGCCACACCCATCACGATCGCAGTGGTCACCACTGCGGCCGACACTATCTTCTTCGTGGGATTCATGTGCTCGTGCCTTGTCGCTCAGAGAGGTTCGCTTGTCCTGGGAGTGGGTCATCGTGTTCGTCAACTCGCCCTCAGCGCATGCTCCGGGCATGCCCAGAGAGCCTCTCGTTGCGCCGGCCGCAGTGACTAGCCCTCCTTCGGCAGCCGTATCCCCGCCAAGTGGCCGGGATTCACCGGACGTACGTCCGGAAGGCTGATGAATCCAGGCCGGAAAGCAAGAAAGGCGGAAGCGGACATCTGGCGCCGCGCGAAATGGGTCGTCGTCGTGGAGCTGAATCCATCGGAAGCTGGGCGTGATCGACTGGCAATCAAGGTTGCCTCGACTGCGGTGACGAGCGGGTTGAGGAAGACCGATCCAGCCTGGCGGCCATCGGGACCGTGAGGGCCGAGGAGAAGTCCGCGGCGGTGATGGTTGGAGAGGATGGCGGCGACCACCTCGGCCACAGGCGGGCGGGCGCCCACGTGCGGACCAGCTCGCCCCAGTCGTCGGGTCGGAGCCGTGCAAGGCGTTGCCGACTGCGCCGCCGAGCGCCTGCGAGAGCAGGGCGGCGTTGTGGGTGACCTCGGGTTCGACGCTGGTGTCGAGGATCGCGGAGGTCCCCGGGGTGCGGGCGGCCAGCAGCATCGCGGGATCGCTGCGGCGTACAGGTGCAGGGCGATGTTCTTGCTGCCCTGCACCGCGGCCGTACCGGTCAGGGGTCGGCCACCCGTGATGTAAACGGCGCACTCGTTGGTCGTCGCGGGGTGTCGGTGGTGGGACTCTTGCCCGATCCTGTCGGCAACTGCAGCCAGGAAACGCCGAAGGCCCCGACCGCTGGGCGGTCGGGGCCTTCGGGCTGCCATGGCTGGCAGAGGCGGAGGATACGAGATTCGAACTCGTGAGGGATTGCTCCCAACACGCTTTCCAAGCGTGCGCCCTAGGCCTCTAGGCGAATCCTCCGTGGGAGAGCTTAGTACATGTTCAGGGGTGCTTGCGACCACGTATCCCGAGGGTGGGTGAGGGACGGTGCCTGCGGATCGTCGAGGGGGTCGGGTGGGGGTGGGTGGTGGAGGTGGGGGGTGCGGATCCGGTACTGTGGTGGTCAGCCCCTCGTGTGGCGTTATCTCTCTGAACCCCCCCAGGGCCGGAAGGCAGCAAGGGTAGGAGGGCTCTGGCGGGTGCACGAGGGGTCTTTGCGTTCCCGGGGCCGGGTCGGCCGGGTCGAGGGGCGGCGCGTTTGTCGGTCCGTCCCGATATCGTCGGGGGTGTGTCCCTAGCCCTGTACCGCCGCTATCGCCCCGAGACTTTCGCCGAGGTCATCGGGCAGGAGCACGTGACCGCTCCGCTCCAGCAGGCCCTGCGCAACAACAGGGTCAACCACGCCTACCTGTTCAGCGGCCCGCGCGGCTGCGGTAAGACGACGAGCGCGCGGATCCTGGCCCGCTGCCTGAACTGCGAGCAGGGGCCGACCCCCACGCCGTGCGGCGAGTGCCAGTCCTGCCGGGACCTGGCGACGGGCGGTCCCGGGTCGATCGACGTGATCGAGATCGACGCCGCCTCGCACGGTGGTGTGGACGACGCGCGTGACCTGCGGGAGCGGGCGTTCTTCGCGCCGGTGCACAGCAGGTACAAGATCTTCATCCTGGACGAGGCGCACATGGTGACCTCGGCCGGCTTCAACGCGCTGCTGAAGGTGGTGGAGGAGCCTCCGGAGCACCTCAAGTTCATCTTCGCGACCACGGAGCCGGAGAAGGTGATCGGGACGATCCGCTCCCGGACGCACCACTACCCGTTCCGGCTGGTGCCGCCCGGCACGCTGCGGGACTACCTGGCGGAGGTGTGCGGCCGGGAGCAGATCCAGGTCGAGGACTCCGTCTTCCCGCTGGTGGTCCGCTCCGGGGCCGGGTCCGTGCGTGACTCGATGTCGGTGATGGACCAGCTGCTCGCCGGCGCCACCGAGGGCGGCGTGACGTACCAGATGGCCACCTCGCTGCTCGGGTACACCGACTCGGCGCTGCTGGACGAGGTGGTGGACGCCTTCGCCGCGCAGGACGGGGCGACGGTGTTCCAGGTGATCGACCGGGTGGTCGAGGGCGGGCACGACCCGCGCCGGTTCGTGACGGACCTGCTGGAGCGGCTGCGCGACCTGGTGATCCTGGCGACGGTGCCGGACGCGGGGGAGAAGGGGCTGCTCGACGCCCCGGCGGACCGGGTCGCGATCATGCAGGCGCAGGCGGACGCCTTCGGGGCGGCCGAATTGAGCCGGGCCGCGGACCTCGTCAACACCGGGCTGACCGAGATGCGCGGGAACGCGGCGCCCCGGCTGCAGCTGGAGCTGATCTGCGCCCGTGTGATGCTGCCGGGCGCGTACAGCGACGAGCTGTCGTTGCAGGCGCGGCTGGACAAGCTGGAGCGGCAGGCCTCGGCCGGCGGCTTCGCGGCCGCTCCGATGCAGGGTGCCGCGATGCAGGTGGCTCCGATGCAGGGTGCCGCGATGCAGGTGGCTCCGATGCAGGGTGCCGCGATGCAGGTGGCTCCGATGCAGGGTGCCCCGATGCAGGTCGCTCCGGTTCAGGCCGCTCCCGTGCAGGATGCGGCGGGCCTGGGGGCGCCGATGGCGGACGCCGTGCCCGTGCCGCAACCGGTACAGGCGGCCCCGGCCCCCGTCGCTCCGGCACCGGCACCGGCCCCGGCCGCC
The DNA here is from genome assembly GCF_042883905.1 of Kitasatospora sp. NPDC058170. NCBI lineage: Bacteria > Bacillati > Actinomycetota > Actinomycetes > Kitasatosporales > Streptomycetaceae > Kitasatospora > Kitasatospora sp. NPDC058170. The sequence goes on along the minus strand of NZ_JBHVUV010000029.1, from coordinate 98,375 downwards.
CCCGCGCCGGGCGCGTGGCCGATTCCGCGCAGCTTCTCGGCGGGCGGCGGCGCACCCGGCGCCGCAGCGCCCGCTCCGGCACCCGCGGCCGCACCCGTGCAGCCCGCGGCCCCGGTGCCCCCGTCGGCCCCCGCCGTCCAGGCGCCCGCACCCGCTGCCGCCCCCGGCGCGCAGCCGTCCGCGGCCGCGCAGCAGGGCGCCGGGCAGGTCCGGCAGCTGTGGCCGCAGATCCTGGAGGCGGTGAAGAACCGCCGCCGCTTCACCTGGATCCTGCTCAGCCAGAACGGCCAGGTGGCCGGGTTCGACGGCAGCGTCCTCCAGGTGTCCTTCATCAACGCGGGCGCCCGGGACAGCTTCGTCAGCAGCAACAGCGACGACGTGCTGCGCCAGGCGCTGACCGACGCGCTCGGCGTGGACTGGCGGATCGAGTGCATCGTCGACCCCTCCGGGGGAGTCGGCGGCCCTGGTGGAGGCGTTGGTGGGGGCGCTGGAGGGGGTGGCAGCACCGGCGGCTTCGGCGGCGCTGCCCCCGGCGGTGGCGGCGGTGGCTGGGGAGCCCCGCCGGCGGCCCGCCCGGCCGCGCCGGCGCCCGCGATGCAGTCCGCGCCGGCGCCCGCACCGGCCGCCGCGCCCGTCGCCGCGCCCCCGGTGGCCGTGCCGCCCGCTCCCGTCCAGGCGCAGCCGCCGGCCCAGGCCGCCGTCCGGCCGCAGCAGCCGGTGGCCCCGCCGCCGGGGCCGATGGTGGCGCCGGAGGACGACATCCCGGAGGAGGACGATCCGGACCTCAACGAGCAGGCGTTCTCCGGCCAGGACCTGATCATCCGCGAGCTGGGCGCGACGGTGCTGGAGGAGATCCAGCACGGTGGCGCCTAGGACCCGCCCGGGACGGGGCGGACACGACCGGGCCCGATCGGACGGTTTCGCCGGCCCTGCGCGGGCGCGTCCGGCAGCACGTAGGCTCGTCGCGACGCACGAGCGCCACAGCGAAAGCTGATCGCAGAACGCAGAACGCAGAACGCAGAACGCAGAACGCAGAACGTTACGCAGAGCGCAGAACGCAAGGAGTGAGCCGTGTTCCCCGGTGGTGGTCAGCCCAACATGCAGCAGCTGCTCAAGCAGGCGCAGAAGATGCAGGAGGATCTCGCCCGGGCCCAGCAGGAGCTGGCCGAGACGAAGGTGAACGGTTCGGCGGGCGGCGGCCTGGTCGAGGCCACGGTGACCGGCGCCGGCGAGCTGGTGGCGCTGACCATCGCCCCGGCCGCGGTCGACCCGGAGGACACCGAGACGCTGGCCGACCTGGTCCTGGCGGCCGTCCGGGACGCGAACCAGGCGGCGCAGAAGCTGCAGGCCGAGCGGATGGGCCCACTGACCCAGGGCCTGGGCGGCGGCGGCATCCCCGGTCTGCCGTTCTGAACCCCGGCACGCGGGCACTCCGGCGGCCTGGAGCCCCGGAACCGCAGCCCCTGGTGCCTGTGAAGGTCTGAAGTTCAGGCAACAGGCCCATGTGATTTATGTGGGAGTCGGGCGTCGGACGGTGTGTCCGACGCCCGATTCGTTGGATGATGGCACCGGAGCACCACCGGAGCACCTGCAGCCGCACGAGGGAAGGCGCGACGTTGTACGAGGGCGTGGTTCAGGACCTGATCGACGAACTGGGCAGGCTGCCCGGCGTCGGGCCCAAGAGCGCGCAGCGGATCGCCTTCCACATCCTGCAGGCCGACCCGACCGACGTCCGCCGGCTGGCGCACGCGCTGCTGGAGGTCAAGGACAAGGTCCGCTTCTGCGCGGTCTGCGGCAATGTCGCCGAGGCCGAGCAGTGCCGGGTCTGTCTGGACCCGCGCCGCGACCTCGCGGTGATCTGCGTGGTCGAGGAGTCCAAGGACGTCGTCGCGATCGAGCGCACCCGTGAGTTCCGCGGCCGGTACCACGTCCTGGGCGGCGCGATCAGCCCGATCGAGGGCGTCGGCCCGGACGACCTGCGGATCCGCGAGCTGCTGTCGCGCCTCGCGGACGGCACGGTCACCGAGCTGATCCTGGCCACCGACCCCAACCTGGAGGGGGAGGCGACCGCCACCTACCTGGCCCGGCTCTGCAAGCCGATGGGCCTGAAGGTGACCCGGCTGGCGAGCGGACTGCCCGTCGGCGGGGATCTGGAGTACGCGGACGAGGTCACCCTCGGTCGCGCCTTCGAAGGGAGACGACTGCTCGATGTCTGACCGGACGATCAACCAGCAGCCCCACACGCCCCACCAGGCCGGCCCGCAGGCGGACCGGCACGCCCCGCACACCCATGCGCACGGCTCGGAGCCGGACGACTTCGCGGTGCAGATCGCGGACTCGGTGGAGAGCTTCGTGCTCGCCGTCACCGAGGTTGCCAAGGGCGACGAGCCCGGCAGCGCGGTCTCCCTGCTGCTCCTGGAGGTCTCGCAGCTGCTGCTGGCCGGCGGCCGGCTCGGCGCGATCGAGGACGTCGTCCCGGAGGACCGCTTCGAGCCCGACACCGGACCGGAGCCGGACGGTGAGCAGCTGCGCGAGCGGCTGGCCGTGCTGCTGGCGCCGATCGACGTCTACCACGAGGTCTTCGACCCGTACGGGCCGCCGGAGAAGCCGAACGCGTTCCGGATCTCGGACGACCTGGCCGGCGTGGTCAGCGAGCTCCAGCACGGTCTGACCCACTACCGCGAGGGGCGGATCAGCGAGGCGCTCTGGTGGTGGCAGTTCTCGTACCTGTCCAACTGGGGCACGACCTGCTCGGCGGTGTTGCGGGCGCTGCAGTCGCTGATCGCACACGTGCGGCTGGACAGCCCGATCGGCGCGGTGCCGGACGGCGCGGACACCGACGACGACGGGCTGACCGACGAGCAGCTGGAGCAGCAGGCCGGCGACCTGATGGCGGCCGAGCTCGGCCTCGGCCGTTAGCAACGGCTCAGGCCTCCACCGGGACAAGCCGGAAACGGACCGGCGAGGGCGAAACGGCCCGGAAACGGGCCGGAAAACGGCCCGATGGGAAGGGCCTGGTGGGAACGGATCGGCAGGAACGGATCAGCGGGAACGGATTGTGACGTAAACCTCAGGGTTTTCCGGGAAAAGGGAAAAACCCCGGGCACCGTCCGTTCACCCGCCGATTCTTCGGGGCCGTACCGAATACCCCGCAGACCTGCCGGTCGTCGCCCCGGCACCGCCGCCCACCTGCTGAAACCGGTGTCTCATCATATGGAAAGCGACAGTCGCGGCACCCCTGCTCGGTAGACTGGCGCCGACCGCACAACCTCCGCCACCCGGGGGTGCGGGGGCCTGGAGCCCCCGGAAACGACACAAGTCGAGGAGCGCACGTGGGCCTTGTCGTGCAGAAGTACGGCGGCTCATCCGTTGCGGATGCCGAGGGCATCAAGCGCGTGGCCCGTCGAATCGTTGACACCAAGAAGGCCGGCCATGAGGTCGTCGTCGTGGTGTCCGCGATGGGCGACACGACGGACGAGCTCATCGAACTGGCGGAGCAGGTGTCACCCATCCCTGCCGGCCGCGAGTTCGACATGCTGCTGACCGCTGGAGAGCGCATCTCCATGGCCCTGCTGGCCATGGCGATCAGATCCCTGGGTCACGAGGCCCAGTCCTTCACGGGCAGCCAGGCCGGTGTCATCACCGACTCCGTCCACAACAAGGCGCGCATCATCGACGTGACGCCGGGTCGCATCCGCACCGCCCTGGACGAGGGCAACATCGCGATCGTGGCCGGCTTCCAGGGCGTCTCGCAGAGCAGCAAGGACATCACCACGCTCGGCCGCGGCGGCTCGGACACCACCGCCGTCGCCCTCGCCGCGGCCCTCAGGGCCGAGGTCTGCGAGATCTACACCGACGTGGACGGCGTGTTCACCGCCGACCCGCGCGTGGTGAAGAAGGCCCGCAAGATCGACTGGATCGCGTACGAGGACATGCTGGAGCTGGCCTCGTCCGGTTCCAAGGTCCTGCTCGACCGCTGTGTCGAGTACGCGCGGCGCTACAACATCCCGATTCACGTACGCTCGTCCTTCTCGGGCCTTCCCGGCACGATCGTCAGCAACGACAACCCGAACCAGCCCGAAGGGGGCGAGATGGAGCAGGCCATCATCTCCGGAGTCGCCCACGACACTTCGGAGGCCAAGGTCACCGTCGTCGGAGTGCCGGACAAGCCGGGCGAGGCGGCGCGCATCTTCCGCGCGATCGCGGACGCCGAGGTCAACATCGACATGGTGGTGCAGAACGTCTCCGCCGCGTCGACCGGCCTGACGGACATCTCCTTCACCCTGCCGAAGACCGAGGGCCAGAAGGCCATCGACGCGCTCGGCCGGGTCAAGGAGGGCATCGGCTACGAGTCGCTGCGCTACGACGACGCGATCGGCAAGATCTCCCTGGTCGGCGCCGGCATGCGCTCCAACCCGGGCGTCACCGCGACCTTCTTCGAGGCGCTCTCCGAGGCCGGCGTCAACATCGAGCTGATCTCCACCTCGGAGATCCGCATCTCGGTCGTCACCCGCGCCGACGACGTCAACGAGGCCGTGCGCGCCGTCCACACCGCCTTCGGACTGGACAGCGACACGGACGAGGCGGTCGTCTACGGAGGCACCGGGCGATGACCCGGCGGCCGAACCTCGCCGTCGTCGGCGCCACCGGCGCGGTCGGCGAGGTGCTCCTCGGCCTCCTCTCCCTGCGCCAGGACATCTGGGGCGAGATCCGTCTCGTCGCCTCCCCGCGCTCGGCCGGCCGCAAGCTGACCGTGCGCGGGGAGCCCGTCGAGGTGGTGCCGCTCGCGGAGGAGGCCTTCGACGGGATAAACGTCGCGCTGTTCGACGTGCCCGACGAGGTCTCCGCGCAGTGGGCGCCGATCGCGGCGGCCAAGGGCGTCGTGGTGGTGGACAACTCCGGCGCGTTCCGGATGGCCGGGGACGTCCCGCTGGTCGTCCCCGAGGTCAACGCGGCCGCGCTGCGGATCCGGCCGCGCGGCATCGTCGCCGGACCGAACTGCGGCACCCTCGCGATGATCGCGGCGATCGGCGCGCTGCACGCCGAGTACGGGCTGGCCGAACTCGTCGTCGCCACCTACCAGGCGGCCTCCGGCGAGGGCCGCGCCGGGGTGGACGCGCTGCGCGACCAGGTCGCGCTGGTCGCCGGCACCGAGGTCGGCGAACAGACCGGTGACCTGCGTGCGGTGATCGCCGACCACGGGCCGTTCGCGGCGCCGCTGGCGTTCAACGCGGTGCCGTGGGCGGGCTCGCTGATGGACGACGGCTGGTCGTCCGAGGAGCTGAAGCTCCGCAACGAGTCGCGCAAGATCCTCGGCCTGCCCGGCCTCAAGGTCTCCGCGACCTGTGTGCGCATCCCCGTGATCCGCACCCACGCGCTGGCCGTGCACGCGGTCTTCGAGCGCGAGGTCACCCAGGAGCACGCGCAGCAGATCCTCCGGGACGCCCCGGGCGTGGTGCTGTACGACGACCCGGCGGCGGGGGAGTTCCCCACCCCCAACGACGTGGTCGGGACGGACCCGGTCTGGGTCGGCCGGGTGCGGCGGGCGCTGGACGACCCGGCCGCGCTGGACCTCTTCCTCTGCGGCGACAACCTGCGCAAGGGCGCGGCGCTGAACGCCCTTCAGCTCGCCGAACTGGTGGCGGGCGAGCTCTCCGGCTGACCCTCCGTCGGCGGCTGCGAACGGCGTCTGCACATTCCTGTCCGGAATCCCCCCTCGGATCCCCTGGAGGGGTCTTCCACGCATACGGAAGAATGTCCCGCGGGCTGGGCAACCATGACAGGGGATCGAGTGTCCAACGGGCGTGGCGAACGTGATGGTGGGGGTACGGGCGGGCATCTCGGCGACGGCCGCGGTGACGCTCCCGCTGCGTGCCCCGCGACCGGTGGACAGGGGCGGCCGGCGGCCCGCCGAGACGCACGTCCCGCGGCCCGCGGATAGGCCGGAAGATAGCCAGATGACGGCGGTCGCACCCGGCCCGGCGGACTCCGGGGCCGGCCTCGGCGCGGGCACCAGCGAGGACCTGCTCACCGAGACCTACCAAGCCCACTACCGCTCCCTGCTGCGGCTGGCCGCGCTGCTCCTCGACGACCTCTCCACCTGCGAGGACGTGGTGCAGGAGGCGTTCATCCGGGTGCACGCGGCCCGGCGGCGGGTGCGGGAGCCGGACAAGACCCTCGCCTATCTGCGGCAGACCGTGGTCAACCTGTCCCGCTCCACCCTGCGCCGCCGGATCCTCGGTCTGCGGCTGCTGCCGAAGCCCATGCCTGACATGGCCAGTGCAGAAGAAGGCGCCTACGATGCGCTGGAGCGCGATCAGTTGAAGGCCGCGCTGCGGGGTCTGCAACGCCGTCAGCGGGAGGTTCTGGTGCTGCGTTACTTCGTGGACATGACGGAGGCGCAGGTCGCAGAGGCCCTGGGCATCTCGCTCGGCTCGGTGAAGGCGTACGGCTCGCGGGGGCTGGCCGCATTGCGGGTCCAGATGGAGGCCGGGACATGAGTGACGATCGGCAGGGCGAGCAGGGCTCCGCCGACCCGGTCGGCCCGGAACGGCGGACCGCCGGGGCGCCCCTCGGCGATGCGTCCGCTGCCGGTGCTCCCGTCGCCGGTGCGCCCCTCGGTGGCGCCTCCCCCGGGGGCGGACCCACCGGGGGCGGACCCACCGGCGGCGCGGACGGTCCGGACCAGGAGGAGCGCCTGGTCCGCGCGCTGATGCAGCGGGCGGTGTCCGACGTCCAGCCCGACCCCGCCGGCCTGCACCGGATCCGCCGCGCGGTACCCCGCCGGCGGGCCGCCCGGCGCGGCGCCTGGACCGGGGCCGCCGCGCTCGCGGTCGCGGTGGCCGTCGCCCTGCCGACCCTGCACGACGACGAGCACCTCGGCCTCTCCGGCGGCCCCGGCTCGCCCTCCGAGCACAGCAGCGCCGCCCCGGTGGCCACCGGCGGCCCGGGGACGACCGGCGGCGGCTCCGCCGGTCCGGTCTGGCCGCCGCGCCCCGCCACCAGCGGTACCGGCGGCACCGGCAGCCCGTCCGGCTCCGCCAGCGCCTCGCCCAGCGCCTGGACGAGCACCACCGGCCCGGGCACCGGCCCGGCGGCCTCCCCCGCCGCGTCCACCTCGGGCGGTACCGAGGGCCCGCCCGTACCGCTCTGTATCCGCGCCGACCTCGGACAGGGCACCTCCCAGGTCGGCGCGCCCGACGGCGACGGCCGGATCTACGGGTCCTTCACGGTGGTCAACACCTCCGGGCACAGCTGTCTGCTCGGCGGTCCGGGCGCGGTCGCGGTCAGCGGCGCCAGCGGTACGGACCCGGCGCGGATCAGGGTCGTCGACCACACGGCGGGTGACCCGGCGACCGGGCTGCCCGCGCCCGTCGGTGCGCCGGCCGCGGCCGGGGACGGCCCGGGGCTGGTCCTCGCCCCGCAGGCCGGGTACCGGGTGGAGTTCGGCTGGGTGCCGGACACCGGCTGCCCGGCGCCGACCGGGCCCTCGCCCACCACCGCACCCGTCGGCCGGATCGGCGTTCCGGGCGCCTCCGCGGCGGCCCAGCCCGGCAGCTCGGGCGGCTCCACCGGGGCGGCCCCCGCCCTGGGAGCCTCCGCGCCGCCGAGTGCGGCGCCCCCGGCCTCCGCCTCCCCGACGGCCGGTACGACCGGCGTCCCGAGCCCGACGGCCACCGCCACCACGGGCCCGAGCACCCCGCCGCCCACCGTCACCCTCGCCCACACCCCGGCGCCGGGCAGTCCGACCGCCGCCACCGCCGTCCTGCTCGGTGCCTGCTCCGGCACGGTCTACCGCACCCAGGCCGAGCCCGCCCCCGCCCCGACCCCGCGCCCGACCGGCTCCCCGACGGCGGGCTGACCCGACCGGCGCCGGTCCGCCCGGCCCGGCCGGGCGGCTCCGACCCCGACCCCGACCCCGCAGGGCCCGGGCGGTGTGGCGGGGACCCCTGTGGTCGGGAGGAGTGTGAAGAGTCGTTACCGTGGGGGTGTGTACCGGTTCCTCCTCACTCCGCGCTGGCTGAGCGGCACCGCGCTGGCCGTGGCCGCCGTCGCGGTGTGCGTCTGGCTCGGCACCTGGCAGCTCGGCCGCTTCGAGGACAAGGTCTCCTCGCACCAGGACGTCGAGCAGGCGGCGAGCACGGCCGGTCCGGCCAGGCCGCTCGGCGACCTGCTGAGCGCCGCCCAGCCGCAGGTCACCACCGACACCGTCGGCCGGCCGGTGACGGTGACCGGGACCTTCGACCAGGCGAACCAGCTGCTCGTCCCCAACCGGGTGGTGGACGGCAAGCAGGGCTACTACGTCCTCACCCCGCTGCGCACCGGCGACGGCCGCACCGTCGCCGTCGTCCGCGGCTGGGCCCCGGGTACGCCGGCCGGGGACGCGTCCGCCGGGGGCGGGCCCGCGGTGGCCCCGGCGCCCGCGGGCGAGGTGAGCGTGACCGGCCGCCTGCAGGCCGGCGAGACCAGCGGCAGCGGCGGAGCGGTGGCCGGCGGGCTCCCGGCGGGCCAGCTCGGCACGATCAACCGCGCCGCGCTCGTCAACAAGCTCTCGGACGACGGCTGGTACGACGGCTGGGTGTCCGCGGACGCGGTGCCGGCCGGGCTGAGCCCGGTACCGACCGTGCAGCCGCAGGGGGGCAACGGGCTCAGCCTGCGCGCGTTCCAGAACCTGGGCTACACCCTGGAGTGGTTCGTCTTCGGCGGGTTCGTGGTCTTCATGTGGTTCCGCCTGGTCCGCCGCGAGGCGGAGGCAGAGCAGGACCGGGCCCTCGGGCTGGACCCGGTCCTGGAGTAGCGCGCCCCGCTCAGCGGCTCGGCTTCGCGGGCGGCACGGGGGGTACGGCCGGCACCGCCGGCTTGGACGGGACCGGCACCGCCGTGGGCGCCGCAGGTGTGGCCGGCCTGGCGGGCGTCGCCGACGGGGACACCGTGGGCGACTGCGAAGGCGGCGGCTGGTTGCCGCAGCGGCTGCTGTTGCCGCTACCGCTGCCGCTGCTGTCGTCGTCCGAGTCGTAGGTGTTGCTGTGGTGGCGGGTGGTGCGTCCCTTGGACGACCCCTTCGAGCCCTTGGACCCCTTCGACCCGGAGGACTTGGCCAGCAGGACCGCGCCGCCGCCCTCTCCGCCGGGAAGGGTTGCCGGCACGACGCCGCCATCCCCGGTCCGGAAGGCCGCCCGCACGGCGCCGCCTCCCGCCGCGCCCATGGCCCGCGCACTCGCCGAAGCCGAAGGCGCAGTAGGGGTGGCGGTGGCCGTGGCGGTGGCCGTGGGACCCGCCGGTGGCGGGCAGGCCGCCTCGGTGTCGTCCTGACCCGAGCAGCCGGTGAGCACGAGCACCGCGGCCACCCCCACCCCCATGATCGTCAGCGCACGTCTCACACGGTCCCCCTGTCGACTCTCCCGGCCGGGCCGTCCCCGACGGGAGCCTCCCCGGTCGGATTCTGCCTGACCCCCGCCTCCGCGAGGTGCCGCCGGACGAAGTCGATCTCCAGCCGCAGCTGCTTGATCCGCTCCTCCACCACCAGCGAGCCGTGCCCGGCGTCGTACCGGTAGACCTCGTGCGGCGTGCCGAGTCCCTCCAGCCGTTCGACGTAGTTCTCGATCTGGCGGATCGGGCAGCGCGGGTCGTTCACCCCGGCGCTGATGTAGACAGGTACCCGCACCCGCTCCACGTAGGTCAGCGGCGACGAGGCCGTCCACCGCTCGGGGACCTCCGCGGGCGTGCCGCCGAAGAGCGTGCGGTCCAGCGACTTCAACGCCTCCATCTCGTCGTCGTACGCGGTGAGGTAGTCCGCGACGGGGACGGCGGCGACGCCGAGCGTCCAGAGCTCCGGCTGGACACCGAGCCCGAGCAGGGTGAGGTAGCCGCCCCAGGAGCCGCCGGTGAGCACCAGCCGCTCCGGGTCGGCGAGCCCGCTCGCCACCGCCCACGCGCGCACCGCGGCGATGTCCTCCAGCTCGATCAGGCCGACCCGCTCGCGCAGCGCGTCCGTCCAGGCCTGCCCGTAGCCGGTGGAGCCGCGGTAGTTGACCCGGACCACCGCGAAGCCGTGGTCCAGCCAGGCGGCCGGCCCGGCGGCGAAGGAGTCGCTGTCGTGGTGGGTCGGACCGCCGTGGATGTCGAAGACGGTCGGGAACGGGCCCTGGCCGGCCGGCCGCTGGACCAGGGCGTGCACCCGCCCGCCCGGCCCCTCCACCCAGACGTCCTCGACCGGCACCGAGCCCGGCGGCACCGGGCCGGGCGCCCGCAGCACCACCGTCCCGGCGGTGGAGCGCACGGCGGACGGCTCGGCGGCGGAGGACCAGAGGAACTCCACCGTGCCGTCCGGGCGGGCGGTCGCCCCGCCGACCGTGCCGCGCGGGGTCTCCAGCCGGGTCAGCGTCCCGGTGTCCAGGGAGTAGGAGAACAGCTCGCTGCGCGCCTCGTACTCGTGCTCGACCAGCAGCGACCGGGCCCCCGGGCGCCACTGCGCCGAGACGTCGCCGGGCAGCTCGCGCCCCTGCTCGTCGCGCAGCTCCAGCGCCGTCTCGGCACCGGTCGCGACGTCCCAGAGCATCGGCTCCCAGCGGCCGCTGCGCTGGTGGGCGACCAGCAGCCGGGTGTCGCCCTCGACCGGGGCGAAGCCGAGGCAGGCGACGCCGCGCGGCTCGGCCCGGCCGGTGACCTCGTCCAGCTCGGCGACGGTCGTACCGTCGGCCAGCCGGACCACCCGCAGCGCGGAGTGCATGGCGTCGCCGTGCTCGGTGTGGTCGATGGCCAGCAGGGTGCTGTCGTAGCTGAGGTCCCCGATGCCGCCGTACTCCTCGTGCCGGTAGATCTCGACGGCCTCGGCCGCCCCCGGGCGGCGCAGGTGCAGGGTGGTGCCGTCCTCGTCGGTGGAGCGGCCGACCACCACCGTGCCGTCCCGGCCGAGCGCCAGGCCCGCCGAGTAGGAGGCCGCCAGACCCGGCACGGCCTCCTCGTCGGGGCCGTCCGCGCCGTCCGGCCGGCCCGCGAACGGCTGGCGGCGCCAGATGCCGAACTCGTCGCCGTCGTGGTCGTCGAACCACCACACCCACGCGCCGTCGGGGGACAGCTCGGCGTCCGTGGTGCCGTTCGGCCGGTCGGTGACCCGGCGGTGGGTGTCGTCGGCGCGGTCCCAGGCGTACACCTCGTAGGTACCCGTCGCGTTGGACACGTACAGCGCCCGGGCGGGGGCGTCCTCCGCCCAGTCCGGCAGTGAAACCCGGGCCGCCCTGAACCGCTGCTCCCACGCCGGTACGGCGCTCTTCTCCTCGCTCATCCGCCCATCCAACCCGATCCGCGGGAGGGAACGGAACGGGCGGGCGGGCCCGATCGGCCCACCCGCCCTGCTCCCGCCGCCCCGCTCGGGTCCGTTCCGGCCGCCCGGTGCGGTCCGTTCCCGTCGCCCGGTGCGGCAGTGGCCGCATCAGCCCGCGTCCGCCCCCGCCGTCCGGCGCGGCAGCAGCTGGACCAGGCCCGCCAGCAGCAACTCCAGTACCGTCAGGGCCGCGAGGCTCCGGCCGAAGGCCGCGACCGGGTCGCCGGCGCCGTAGTAGAGGATGCCGATCAGCGCGATCCCGAGCGCCCCGGCGACCTGCTGGACGGTGGCCAGCACCCCGGCCGCCGAACCGGCCAGCCGCGGCTCGACACCGGCCAGCACCACGCCGGTCACCGGGGCGATCACCAGGCCCATCCCCAGACCGTCCACGAACAGGCCCGGCACCAGCCACCAGACGCTGCCGGTCGTCCCGCCGCCGTACACGGCGAGGCCCAGCAGGGCCAGCCCGGCCGCCATCAGCAGCCCGCCGAGCGCGACCGCCTGGCGGCCGAGGCGGGCGGCGACCAGGTGCGCCCGGGTGGAGGTGAGCAGATAGCCGAGGCCGATCGCGGTGAACACCAGGCCCGCGCCGAGCGCGTCCAGGCCCCGGCCCAGCTGCAGGTGCAGGGCGAGCACCAGGAAGAAGGACGCCTGGCCGAGCCAGAAGGCCAGCTGGGCGAGCAGACCCGCGGTGAAGGCCCGGCTGCGGAAGAGCCCGGTGTCCACCAGCGGCGTACCGGTGTGCCGGTGCTGGTGGACGGCGAAGACGGCGAGCAGCGCGGCGGCGCCGCCCAGGCAGAGCCAGGTCCACAGCGGCCAGCCCTGCTCACGGCCCTGGATCAGCGGCAGCACCAGACCGGTCAGCCCGAGGGTGACCAGCAGCACGCCCACCGGGTCCAGACCGGGGCGCTGCGGGGCCCGGGACTCCGGCAGGCAGCGGCGCACCAGGGCGAGGGCGGCGAGTCCGATCGGCAGGTTGATCAGGAAGCAGCTGCGCCAGTCCAGGCCGAGCACGTCCGCCCGGATCAGCACCCCGCCGATCAACTGGCCGAACACCGCACCGACGCCCATGGTCAGCCCGTACATCGCGAAGGCCCTGGCCTGGGCCGCGCCGCTGAACGACGTCCGCAGGATGGCCAGCACCTGCGGGCCCATCAGCGCCGCCGCCAGGCCCTGCACCACCCGGGCCCCGACCAGCGCGGACGCCGTCGGGGCCAGACCGCAGCCCGCCGAGGCGAGGGTGAACAGGGCCAGACCGAGGGCGAACACCCGGCGCCGCCCGTAACGGTCGCCGAGCCGGCCGGCGGTGACCAGGCCGGCGGCCAGTGCCAGGCCGAACCCGGCGATCACCCATTGGACGGCGGACGGTCCGGCTCGTAGGTCGGCTTGGACGGACGGTACGGCCACGTTGACGATGAAGAAGTCGAGCGCGGTCATGAAGGTGGTGGTCAGCACGACCGGCAGCAGCCCCCGGGTGGAGGGGTCCGGGCTCTTCGCCGTGGTCGGCCTGGTCCGCAGGGCGGTGCTCATCTCGGGTGCTCCTCAAGGGGGTTCGGCGCGGTGGGCGGCTCGGTCGCCGCGGCGGTGGGCGGGGGCGGCCGGATGCCGCCCCCACCCGGTGGCGCAGGGCTCAGGCGCCCGGGACGCGGTCCAGGAAGCCGTACACGGAGGCGATCCGCCCGTCCGGGCCGGCCACCAGGACGTCGAAGCCGACCACCAGGGGCTCGGCCCCGGCCGGCCCGAGGTTCCAGGTGAACCGGGCGATGTCGTGGTGGGCGTCGACCGGGCCGAGGGTGAACTCCAGCCCGGCGAACTGGCCCTGGGCCGCGGCGATCACGGCGTCGATACCGTCCCGGCCGGTGACGGCCGCCAGCGGGTCGGTGTAGCCGCCGTCCTCGCTCCACAGCTCGTCGATCAGCTTGCGGCGGGCCGCCGGGTCGGTCTCGTTCCAGGTGGCGAGGTAGCGCTCGGCGAGCTGGCGGAGGTCGTTGCCCTGGATGGCGTTCATGGTCTTCTCCCTTGTCCTGGTGGGTGGTTGAGCGACTCTCCGACGCCGTCCCACCGCTTGTTCCCGCTGCTTGTTCCTGCTGCTCATGAAGGTACGGACGGCGCGCGGCGGGCGAATCCGTCACGCATAGGTAGGGGTGTACGTAGGGCGCGCCGGTAGGGTCGGGGCATGCTGTACGGGAGGGAACGGGAGCAGGCGCTGATCGACGGCCTGCTCGACGGGGCAAGGGGCGGCCGCAGCGGGGTGCTGGTGCTGCGCGGGGAGCCCGGCATCGGCAAGACCGCGCTGCTGGAGCACGCGGTGGCGGCGGCGGGTGACGCGTTCCGGGTGGTCCGCGTGGCCGGTGTCGAGTACGAGGCCGAACTGCCCTTCGCCGGGCTCAGCCTGCTGCTCGCCCCCGGCCTCGACCGGCTCGCCGCCCTGCCGGGGCCTCAACGGCGTTCACTGGAGGCGGCGTTCGGACTCAGCGATGTTGCCGCCACGCCCGGGGGAGCGCCCGCCGACCGGCTGCTCACCGGCCTGGCCACCCTTGGACTACTCGCCGAACTAGCCGCCGACCAGCCGCTGTTGTGCGTCCTGGACGACGTCCAGTGGCTCGACCGGGCCTCCCTGGACGCGGTACTGCTGGCCGCCCGCCGACTCCAGGCGGAGGGTGTCGCCCTGCTGCTCGCCGCGCGCGACGGCGGACCGGGCGCCGGCCCGGGTGGCGCCACCGACGTGCTTCCGCTGGCCGGACTGCCGGAGCTCCGCCTGGCCGGGCTCGACGAGCCGGACGCCGACCGGCTGCTCGCCGCCCGCCTGCTCACCGTCCGCGCCGGGACCGTCCTCCCGGGCGAGGTGCGCCGCCGGCTGCTCGCCGAGGCGGCCGGCAACCCGCTCGCCCTCACCGAACTGCCCACCACCTCGGCCGCCCCCGCCGATCCGGGCGCCCTCCCGCTCACCAGCCGGCTGCAGATCGCCTTCCACGGCCAGGTCACCGGCCTGCCGCCGGCCACCCAGACGGTCCTGCTGGTCGCCGCCGCCGAGGAGAACGGAGACCTGGACGTCATCCTCCCGGCCGCCGCCGCGCTCGGGGTTCCGGCGGAACACCTCGCCCCCGCCGAGGAGTCGGGCCTGGTCTCCACCACCGCCGACCGCCGGCTCGCCTTCCGACACCCCCTGCTGCGCGCCGCGATCATCCAACGCGCGCCGCTCCAGCAGAAACTGGCCGTCCACCGGGCCATCGGCGAGGCCCTGGGCGAGGGCGACCGCCGTACCTGGCACCTCGCCCTCGCCGCCACCGCGCCCGACGCCGACCTCGCGGACGCGCTGGAGCGCACCGCCCTGCGCGCCGAGGCCCGCGGCGGCCACGGCGGCGCGGCCGCCGCGTACGAGCGCGCCGCCCGCCTCACCCCCGACCGCGACGGTGCCACCCGCCGCCTGGTACTGGCCGCCGAAGCCGCCACCGAGGAAGGCAAGTTGGCGCAGGCCGAGGCGCTCGCCGACCGCGCCGCCGCCCGTACCGACAGCGTCTTCGCGCACGCCCTGCTCGACCACGTCCGGGCCACCGCGCACTTCTGGCGCGGCTCCTACCAGGCCGCCTACCGGCTGCTGTTGGACGCGGCCGCCACCGACATCGAGGCGCCGCACGCCGCACGGATGCTCTTCCAGGCGTTCCACGCCGCCTGGTACGCCGGCGAGGAGCCGGTCGTCACGGTGCTCGACCGGCTGGCCCGGCTCCCGCTGCCCGAGGGCGATCCGCACACCGCGCTGGCCCGCCACCTGCCGGCCGCCGTCCTCCCGGCCCTGGGCCGCCCCGCGGCGCCGCTGCCCACCGCCCGCGACACCGCGGCGGCCGCCCGCCGGGCCGGCGCCGAGACCCCGAGCGACCTGGTCCAGCTCTGCGGCGCGACCCTGATCCTCGGCCGCGACGCCGAGACCATCGACCTCGCGGGTGAACTCATCGCCGAGGCCCGGTCCAAGGGCACCCTCGGCGTCCTGCCCACCCTGCAGTTCTTCCTCGCCGAGGCGGAGCTCTTCCACGGCCGCCACCGCGACGCCGAGGCCACCGCGGGCGAGGCGCTGGCCCTCGCCCGGGACAGCGGCCAGCACCAGTGGGTCAGCCAACTCAGCGCCCTGCTCGCCTGCCTGGCCGCCCTCGGCGGCGCCGCCGAGGAGTGCGTCGCCCTGGCCGCCACCGCCCTGACCGGCCCGGACCCGGCCGCCGACGCGCCGCGGTCCGCCGCCCCCGCCCCCGGCGAGCCCTGGGCCCAGTGGGCGCTGGGCCTGCTCGACCTCGGCCAGGGCCGGGCCGCCGACGCCGCCGACCGGCTCCAGGCCCTCACCACCGGCCGCTACCGCCACCACGTCTGCGCCACCCGCGCGATCCCCGACCTGGTCGAGGCCGCCGTCCGAATCGGAGCCCCCGACCGCGCCGCTGAACCGTACGAGCGCCTGGCCCGCTGGGCCCGCGCCGCCGACCGGCCCTGGACCGAGGCCCTGCGGCTGCGCTGCCAGGCCCTGCTCGGCCCGGACGAACTCGCCGAGTCCGCCTACCGGTCCGCCCTGGAGCTCCACGACGGCACCGACCGCCCGTTCGAGCAGGCCCGCACCGCCCTGCTCTACGGCGAGTGGCTGCGCCGCGAACGCCGCCGCACCGACGCCCGCCCCCACCTGCGCGCCGCCCTGGAGACCTTCGAACGCCTCGCCGCCCACCCCTGGGCCGAGCGCGCCCGCACCGAACTCACCGCCACCGGCACCACCGTCCCCGCGGCCACCCCCGCCGCCGCCCCCGAGGGCTCACTCGCCGCCCTCACCCCGCAGGAGCTCCAGATCGTCCGCCTCGCCGCCCAGGGCCTCACCAACCGCGACATCGCCGCCCAGCTCTTCCTCAGCCCCCGCACGGTAGGCCACCACCTCTACAAGGCCTACCCCAAGCTCGGCATCACCTCCCGCACCGACCTCCCGGCCCTCCTCTGACCCCTCGGCGCCCTCGACCCCTCATCAGGCCGGCAGCCCCACAGCCGCTTGCGCTCCCGGACGAACGAGCCGCCCACCAGGCGACGTTCTGGAGATGAGTTCTCCGGGAGTTCTCCGGAGAGCCCGGGGAAAAGCAGTCAGGGCCGGTGTCCTGTGAAGGACACCGGCCCTGAGCTGGTGTTACTGGGTCGGGGTGGCGGGATTTGAACCCACGGCCTCTTCGTCCCGAACGAAGCGCGCTACCAAGCTGCGCCACACCCCGGTCCTGCTGTTTGTCGCTCCGTCTCCTTCGCGACGAGTAGAACTCTACCGGACGCTCGCCGAGAGACGAAATCCGATTCCCGGGGGGCGTCCGTCGCAGGTCAGCGGGGTGGAGTGAGGGTGAGGAGGGTGGCCTCGGGGGGGCAGGCGAAGCGGACCGGGGTGTAGCGGTTGGTGCCGCAGCCGGCCGAGACGTGCAGGTAGGAGCGGCGGCCGCCGGCCTGGTGGGTGGAGAGGCCCTTGACCCGCTTGGCGTCGAGGTCGCAGTTGGTGACCAGGGCGCCGTAGAAGGGGATGCAGAGCTGGCCGCCGTGGGTGTGGCCGGCCAGGATCAGCGGGTAGCGGTCGGCGGTGAAGGCGTCCA
The DNA here is from genome assembly GCF_042883905.1 of Kitasatospora sp. NPDC058170. NCBI lineage: Bacteria > Bacillati > Actinomycetota > Actinomycetes > Kitasatosporales > Streptomycetaceae > Kitasatospora > Kitasatospora sp. NPDC058170. Next base: position 81,461 of record NZ_JBHVUV010000029.1, on the reverse strand, counting down.
GGACCCGGAGGTAGGGGGCGTGGACGACGGCGATCGAGAGGTCGGCGTCGGCGGACGGGCCGCCGGTGACCTCGCTGTAGCGGTCGCGCCGGATGTGCGGGTCGTCCAGGCCGGTGAACTCCATGTCGAGCCCGCCGACGGTCAGCCGGCCCCGGGTGTTGGTGAGGTCGAGCCAGCCGGCGGCGTCGAAGCCGTCGCGCAGCTTCTCCCACGGGTTGTGCACGGCGCCGCTGATCCCGCGGCCGGCGGTGCCGTCGGGGTTGTTCATGCCGTGGATGCCGCTGCGCATGGCCTGGAGGTACCGGGCCGGGTTCTTGCGGGCGGGTCCGTAGTAGTCGTTCGACCCGAAGACGTACACGCCGGGGAAGTTCATCAGCGGCCCGAGCGCGTCAAGGGTGGCGGGGACGGCGAGCGGGTCGGAGAGGTTGTCGCCGGTGTTCACCACCAGGTCGGGGCGGAGTCCGGCGAGGCTCTGCAGCCAGCGCTGTTTCTTGCCCTGTCCGCTCACCATGTGGATGTCGGAGACCTGCAGTACCCGGATGGGACGGGCGCCCCGGGGCAGGACAGGGGCCTCGATCCGGCGCAGCCGGAAGGAACGCACCTCGTACCCAACCGAGTAGGCGAGGCAGACGGCGCCGGTGGCGGCGATTCCGAGGGGGACGGAGTACAGCGGTCGCATCGCTCCATGCTCTCAGACGGCGGATCAGCTGGTGAACGTCCGGTGGGCGCGGGGGGACACGCGGGCGTACTCCATGCGCCTTCGGCGCGGTGCGGGGCCGGCTGCCGCGGCGGTGCGCCCGGTCGGCCGCCAGGCGAGCCGGATCCGGGTGCCGTCGGGCAGGCTCCGCGGCTCGCCCGTGGAGCCGTCCGGGGCTTCGCCGATCCCGCCGACCCGTTGGGCGAGTCGGGCGTCGGAACCCGGTGGCCTCCGGGGGAGGACGAAGAGGGAGGGGGCGGGCCCTGTGCGGCGATCAGCCCGCCTCCCGGCCGCCCGGATGCTGGTCGGAGTGCTCGTCGGGATGCTCGTCCGGGTGGTCGCGTCGGGCCCGGAGTGCCCGGACCTTGTGCCGGTTGCCGCACCGCTCCATGGAGCACCAGCGCCGACGGCCGGGCCGGGAGGTGTCGACGAAGAGCAGCTGGCAGTTGTCGGCGCCGCACGCGCGGATCCGGTCCGCGTACGGGCCGGTGAGCAGGGCGATCGCGTCGCGCGCGACGGTGGAGACGAGCTGGTCTCCGTCGGCCGGCAGCGGCGCCGCGGCGGTGCCGTCGGGGCCGATCTGCGGGACCAGCGGGGGGTGCGCGGCGGCCCGGTTGAGCGCGGTGTAGTCCGCTGCCGCCCCGGCTTCCCCGCGGACGCGCGCTTCGGCGAGCCGCCAGAGCGCGTCGCGCAGGGCCCGCGCGGAGGCGAGCTGCTCAACGCTGACGGCGATCCGGTCGGCCGGCTGCCGCAGCCGCGACTGCGGCAGCCACGCGGCGAGGTCCTCCGGCCGGTGCAGCACCTCGTACCGTGCGTAGGCTCCCGGCCCGCCGGTCACGAGCAGCTCCAGGCAGAGCGCCCCGGGGTCGAAGAGGAACCGCGCGCCCCCGGGCGTGTTCAGCACCAGCCCGGAGGGCGGTTCGTCGGAAGCAGTCATGTAACCATTATGAGGAGTTACAGCTGCTGGGGGGAAGGCCGGGCGTTAATGCTGGGCGATCGAACCGCGCAGGTGGGAGACTCGGGCCCATGACGACGCTCAAGGCGCAGCTGCAGGAGGACCTCACGGCTGCCATCAGGGAACGGGACGAGCTTCGCTCGTCCACCATCCGGCTCACGCTCGCCGCTGTCACCAGCGAGGAGGTGGCGGGCAAGGAGAAGCGGGAGCTTTCGGACGCTGAGGTGCTGAAGGTGCTCGCCCGCGAGGCGAAGAAGCGCCGGGAGGCCGCCGAGGCGTTCGACAACGCGGGTCGGACCGCGCAGGCCGACCGGGAGCGCGCCGAGGGCGTGGTGCTCGGCGGGTACCTGCCCAAGCAGCTGACCGACGAGGAGCTGGTGGCGATCGTGGCCGCCGCCGTCGCCGAGAGCGGCGCGACCGGGCCGCAGGGCATGGGCGCCGTGATGAAGCTGGTGAAGCCGCAGGTGGACGGTCTGGCCGAGGGTGGCCGGGTGGCCGCCGTGGTGAAGGCCGCGCTTTCCTGAGCACGGGCTCTTGTGCCGGTACGGGCCCGCACGCCAAGGCCCGCCCGCACGCCAAGGCCCGCCCGCCCGCCAGGGCCCGCGCCGCTGACGAGGGCCGTGCCCACGGCGAGGACCGTGCCCACGGCGAAGGGGCGCCCCCCGAGTGATCACTCGGGGGGCGCCCCTTTCCGTCGGTCCGCGCCGTCCGGCGCTCCGTCAGCGGATCAGTGGTGGCCGCCGCCGTTGCCGTTCCCGCCGCCGTTCCCGCCGATGATCCCGGGCGGGAGGGTGAACCCGCCGCCGATCATCCCGCCGGCGTTGGTCGCGCCCCCGGGGTTGCCGCCGCCGGGGTTGCCACCTCCGGGGTTACCGCCGGGGTTGCCACCGGCCGGGTTGCCGCCCGCAGCCGCGTCGCCGCTCGGCGGGGTGGCGCCGGCCGTCGGGGTGGCGTTGGGGTCGGGCTTGGGAGCCGGGTCCGGGATGTTGACGGTCTGGAAGGTCTCCTTGGCGGAGCCCTTCAGCGCCTGGTCCATCGCCAGCTTCCAGATCGGGCCGGGGCCGGTGGCGCCGAAGACGCCGTCGCCGCCGTAGTAGGTGTCGCCGATCTTGATGTTCTTCATCTCCACACCGCCGGCCGGGCCGCCGATCCAGACGGCGGTGGCGAGCTGCGGCGTGTAGCCGTTGAACCAGGCGGCCTTCTTCTTGTCGGTGGTACCGGTCTTGCCGGCGATCTGGCGGCCGTCCTCCAGACCGAGCGAGGCGCCGGTACCCTTCTCCGTCACGTTGAGCAGCACGGTGTTGAGCGCGTCGGCGGTGCTCTCCGACATCGCCTGGCTGCAGCTGGAGGCCGGGACCTTGATGTCCTTGCCGTCCACCGTGGTGATCTTGTTGACCGCGATCGGGGTGCAGTACTTGCCGCGGGCGGCGAAGGTCGCGTAGACGTTCGCCATGGTCAGCGGGGACATCTCCTGGGTGCCCAGGGTGATGGCCGGGACGACGTCCAGCTTGTCACCGCTGGCCCGGGTGGTGATGCCGAGCTTGTTGGCCATCTGCTTGACCGGGCAGAGGCCCATCTCGGCCTCCATCTGGACGAAGTAGGTGTTGACCGAGAGGGCCATCGCCTGCTTCAGCTCGTACGGGCCGACCTCGCTCTTGCTCTCGTTCGGGACGTACCGCTTGTCGCCCTTCTCGGTGTTCTTCCAGGTGCCTTCGCAGGTCTTCATCGTCGGCCACTCGATGCGGTTCTCCGACGGGTACGCCTGGGTGGGGGAGATCCCGGACTCCAGCGCCGCGGCGGCGATGATCGGCTTGAAGGTCGAGCCCGGCTGGAAGCCGTTGCCGCCGCCCATCGCCGCGTCGACGTTGAGGTTGACGACGGTCTGGTTCTTGTTCGGGTCCAGGCCGTACGGGCGGGTCTGGGCCATCGCCAGGATCTTGCCGCTGCCCGGCTCCATCATGGTCGCGGCGGCCGACACCGAGTCGGTGACCTTGACCCTGCTGGTCACTGCGTTCTGGGCGGCGGCCTGCTTGTCCGGGTCGAGGGTGGTGTAGATGTTCAGGCCGCCCTGGTCCCAGAACTTCTTGCGCTCGGCGGCGGTCTTGCCGAACACCGGGTCCTGCTTGACCACGTGCCGGACGTAGTCGCAGAAGAAGCCCATCCCGGCGTTGGCGGTGATGCAGCCGTTCTGCGGGTCCTTGTACTTCAGACCCAGCGGGGCGGCCTTCGCCTCCTTCGCCTGGTCGGCGGTGATGTGCTTGTTCTCCAGCATCTTGTCGATCACCACGTTGCGCCGCTTCACCGTGTTCTCGGGGTAGCGCACCGGGTCGTACTGGGAGGGGTTCTGCACCACGCCGGCCAGGGTGGCGGCCTCGGCGACGGTCAGGTCCTTGTTGTTCTTGCTGAAGTACCGCTGGGCCGCCGACTCCACGCCGTAGGCCTGGTGACCGTAGAAGGTGATGTTCAGGTAGTTGGTGAGGATCTGGTCCTTGGTCAGGTCCTCCTCCAACTTGATCGCGACCTTCAGCTCCTGGATCTTGCGGCCCAGGGTCTTGCGCTGCGCCTCCAGGACGGCGGCCTGGTCGTCGCCGGCCTTCTCGACGTTGACGTTCTTCACGTACTGCTGGGTCAGCGTCGAGGCGCCCTGCGAGGCGGTGCCGCTCTCGGCGTTCTTGCTGACCGCGCGGAGCACGCCCTTGAGGTCGACGGCGCCGTGCTCGTAGAAGCGCGCGTCCTCGATGTCCACCTGCGCCTGGCGCATGAAGGGGGACATCTGGTCGGCGGTGAGCACCGTGCGGTCGCGCTCGTAGACCTTGGCGATCAGGCCGCCCTTGGCGTCGAAGATCTGGGTGGCCTGGGTGAGCGGCGGGGTCTTGAAGTCGTCGGGGATGTTGTCGAAGCTCTCCGCGGTGTTCTTCGCGGTGAGCCCGAGCGCGCCCACGGCGGGCAGGGCCATGCCGGCGAGAAGGACTCCGGAGAGCACGCTGACACCCAGGAACTTCACTCCGTGTCCCGCGAACTCGAGCGGTGACCCGCGGCGCCGGCCGCGCGGAGCTCCGTTGTTGCCTGGGCTCTGGGATGCCTGGGGGCGCTTCGGTGCCATGGGGAGAACCCTACGTCGCCGAATACTGCACAGAGGCGCAGGTGTTCGCCTAGGCTTGTCACAAGCTTGCGACAGCTTCGGTGCGTCAACATCGCTCACTCTTGTGAGTGATGAGGTTTGCCCGAATTGTCCCCTGATGGACCGTTTTTTAGGCAGCTGTCACCTGCTGCGCCCCTGTTTTTGGTGGCGCTCTGTGACGACGCGCGTGGCGAGAGTGGCGCCCGTGTTCCTGGCAAGGCTTGCGACCTGCGATCACTCCAACGAGTGAGCTGAGTGATACCCATAGTCCAATCGGGTCATTCGAGATTGAGCCCGAAGGGGCTGTTGCAACCTGTCGTTCTTCCGTAACGTCCTCAACTGGCAACGGTGAATATGCCGTTGCCGCCGTGGGGGAGCCTCGATTCGGGAGAGGACGGCGCCGGCATGGGCTGGGTAGACGACTGGAGTGCGCAGGCCGCCTGCCGCACTAGTGATCCGGACGAATTGTTCGTCCAGGGGGCGGCGCAGAATCGCGCCAAGGCGGTGTGCAGCGGGTGCCCCGTTCGGACGGAGTGCCTGGCGGACGCACTGGACAACCGGGTGGAGTTCGGGGTCTGGGGCGGTATGACGGAGCGCGAGCGCAGGGCGCTGCTGCGCCGCCGTCCGACGGTGATCTCCTGGCGGCGGTTGCTGGAGACGGCCCGCACGGAGTACGAGGAGTCCCTCGCCACCGGCGTGATACTGACGGACTACGCCCAGGCGGGCTGAGCACCAGCGGCCGGTTGAGCACCAGCGGTCTGCCGGGCGGAACGCCCGGCACGCGCCGCGTCACACACACCGCGCCCCTTGAGCTGCACGGCGCCGCCGAGCTGTATGGCGCCGCCGAGCTGTATGGCGCCGCCGAGCTACACGGCACCGCTCAGGCGGTCCCCGATGGCGCGCAGCCCTTCCAGGTCGTGGACGTCCCCGGGCAGCGCGCCGACCTCGACGATCGACACGTCCGGGTACACCGAGACGAAGCGGTCACGGGTGCGGCGCTCCCTCGTGAGGATCTGCATCCGCTCGGCGTGCAGGCGCAGGAGCCCGGCGGCGAGCAGTTCCGCTTCGGGGGAGGCGTTCTCCGAACCGTTCTCCTCCAGTGCCTCGGCCGCCGCCAGCGCGCGCTCGGCGGTCAGCTGCGGGGCCCCCGTACCGTGCACCCGGTTGAGCACCAGGCCGGCCAGCGGCATCCGGTCGGCCGCCAGCCGGTCGACGAAGTACGCGGCCTCGCGCAGTGCGTCCCGCTCGGGCGCCGCCACCACCAGGAACGCCGTGCCCGGCGCCTTGAGCAGCTGGTACGTCCGGTCCGCGCGCTCCCGGAAGCCGCCGAACATCGAGTCCATCGCGCTGACGAAGGTCTGTACGTCGGTCAGCAGCTGGGCCCCGAAGATCTTGCCGAGGGTGCCGGTGAGCAGGCCCATCCCGGCGTTGAGGAACTTCATCGCGCTGCGCCCGCCGACCTTGGCCGGCGCGGTGAGGATCCGGATCACCTTGCCGTCCAGGAAGGACCCGAGCCGGTTCGGCGCGTCCAGGAAGTCCAGCGCGGAGCGGGACGGCGGGGTGTCGACGACGATCAGGTCCCACTCCTCGGCCGCGCGCAGCTGGCCGAGCTTCTCCATCGCCATGTACTCCTGGGTGCCCGCGAAGCCGGCCGACAGGGACTGGTAGAAGGGGTTCTCCATGATCGCCTTGGCCCGCTCGGGCTCGGCGTGGGCCAGCACGACCTCGTCGAAGGTCCGCTTCATGTCGAGCATCATGGCCTGGAGCTCGCCCTCGCCGGTGACGCCCTTGACGACCCGGGGGGTGTTGTCCAGCTCGGTCAGGCCCATCGACTGGGCCAGCCGGCGGGCCGGGTCGATCGTCAGCACGACGACCTTGCGGCCGCGTTCGGCGGCCCGCAGCCCGAGCGCCGCGGCGGTGGTGGTCTTGCCGACCCCGCCCGAGCCGCAGCAGACGATGATCCTCGTCCCCGGGTCGTCGATCAGCCCGTCCACGTCGAGACGGGTGCCGTTCCCGCGCACTCCGTTGCCCCGCCCACCCTGCCCGCTCACGCCGCCCCCTGACGCTTCAGTTCGCCCGCCAGCCGGTAGAGGCCGCCGAGGTCCACACCCTCGCCCAGCAGCGGCAGCTCGTACGTCGGCAGCTTCAGCTGCTGCAGGTCCGCGCGCTGCTCGCGCTCCAGCTCCACCCGCTCGGCGTGCTCCCGGGCCTGCTCCAGCAGCGGGTCGATCAGCGGCTCCACCGCGGCCCGGACGGTCTCCGGCTTGCGGGATCGCCCGCCGAGCCCCGCCTCGCCGAGGGCCAGCGCGACCTCCTCGCGGTGGTCCCCGTCCACGGCGGCGACCGCCGCCGCGTCCAGCACCGGCGGCCGGACCATGTTCACCATCACCCCGCCCACCGGGAGGGCGGCCTCGCGCAGCTCGGCGAAGCCGTCGACCGTCTCCTGCACCGGCATCTCCTCCAGCAGGGTGACCAGGTGCACCGCCGTCTCCGGCGACTTCAGCACCCGCATCACGGCCTGCGCCTGCGTGTGGATCGGCCCGAACCGGGCCAGTCCGGCCACCTCGGAGTTGACGTTGAGGAAGCGGGTGAGCCGCCCGGTCGGCGGCGCGTCCATCACGATCGCGTCGTACTTCCGGCGGCCGTCCGGGCCCTTGCGCCGGGACGCCTCGCAGGCCTTGCCGGTGAGCAGCACGTCCCGGACGCCGGGTGCGACGGTGGTGGCGAAGTCGACGAAGCCGACCTTCTGCAGCGCCTTGCCGGCCCGGCCGAGCTTGTAGAACATGTCGAGGTACTCGAGCAGCGCCAGCTCGGTGTCGATGGCCAGCGCATAGACCTCGCCGCTGCCGCTGCCGCTGCCGCTGCTGCCACTGCCACCGCTGCTGCCGCCGGCGCCTGCGGGCGGGGCCGGGGGCAGGCCGAGCTGGGCCCGGGAGACCGAGGCGATCCGGCGCTCCTCGTACGGCAGCGCGGCGATCCCGAACAGCTCGGCGATGCCCTGGCGGCCCTCGACCTCTATGAGCAGGGTCCGCCTGCCCTCGGCGGCGAGCGCCAGTGCCAGCGCGGCGGCCAGGGTGGTCTTCCCGGTGCCGCCCTTGCCGCTGACCACGTGCAGCCGTACGCCCTCCCAGTCGGGATCGCGCCGGGCCGCCTGGCCGGGGGTGCGTGCCACGCTCCGTCTCCGTCCGTCTTCGAGGGCCGTGGGCCGCTCCGCCGGCCGGCACCGTTCCGGTGCCCTTCCACAGGTGCCCTCCCGCGAGGGTAACCAGGGACCGCGCCGGATGCCGGGACCATCAGGGGGGCCGGACCTGAATCATGCCCGGTTTGTGGCCCACCTCACACGCCGGGCCGCGGCCCGCGCGGATCGCCGCGAAGGCTCGTCTAGAGTCTGGCCATGACCAAGTGGGAATACATGACCGCCCCTCTGCTCGTGCACGCCACCAAGCAGATCCTCGACAACTTCGGCCACGACGGCTGGGAGCTCGTCCAGGTCGTGCCTGGCCCGAACCCGGAGCAGCTGGTGGCCTACTTCAAGCGGGAGAAGAGCGCATGAGCAAGGTCGAGGAGAAGCTCGCCGAGCTGGGCCTGAGCCTGCCGCCGGTGGCCGCCCCGGTCGCCGCGTACGTGCCGGCCCTGCGGTCGGGCGAGTTCGTGTTCACCTCCGGCCAGCTGCCGATGGTGGGCGGCAAGCTGCCGAACACCGGCAAGGTCGGAGCGGAGGTCACCCCCGAGGAGGCCAAGCAGCTCGCACAGATCTGCGCGCTCAACGCGCTGGCCGCCGTGAAGTCGGTGATCGGCGACCTGGACCTGATCGAGCGGGTCGTGAAGGTGGTCGGCTTCGTCGCCTCCGCCGCCGACTTCACCGGTCAGCCGGGCGTCATCAACGGTGCCAGCGAGCTGCTCGGCAAGGTGCTGGGCGAGGCCGGCGTGCACGCCCGCAGTGCCGTCGGCGTCACCGTGCTCCCGCTGGACGCCCCGGTCGAGGTCGAGCTCCAGGTCCGGGTCAAGCCGGGCGTGTGATCGTGCGGCGCGGCGCGCCCCGGGCCGAAGGGCGCGCCGCCGCCGAACGGGGGACCGGGCGGCTCTGTCCAAGCCCACCCCCCGGCGCTTAGCATCCGGGCATGGACCATCGAGCAACGACGCTCCCGATGCCGCCCGGCTGGCCTGCCCGGATCCGGGCGGTCGAGTCCGGCGAGCTGACCCCGCCGGTGCCCAAGCCCTCCGCCACCGTGGTGCTGCTGCGGGACGCGGCCGACGGGCCGGAGGCGTACCTGCTGCGCCGGCGCACCTCGATGGCCTTCGCCGCCGGTATGTACGCCTACCCGGGCGGCGGGGTGGACCCGCGGGACGCCGAGGCCGAGCTCGGTTGGGCCGGCCCGGGCCCGGCGCAATGGGCGCGACGGCTGGGCGTGGACGCCCGGACCGCGCAGGCGGTGGTCTGCGCCGCCGTCCGGGAGACCTTCGAGGAGGCCGGCGTCCTGCTGGCCGGACCGGACGCCGACAGCACCGCCGAGCCCCGGGACTGGACCGCCGAGCGGGCCGCCCTGGAGGCGCACGAGCTCTCCTTCGCCGACTTCCTCCGCAGCCACGGCCTGCTGCTCCGCAGCGACCTGCTGGCGGGCTGGGCCCGCTGGGTCACCCCGGCCTTCGAGGAGCGCCGGTACGACACCTGGTTCTTCGTCGCGGCCCTGCCGCCCGGTCAGTGCGCGGCCCAGGAGGTCGGCGAGGCCGACAAGGTCGCCTGGCTCTCCCCGGCCGAGGCCGTCAGCGGCTACGAGGAGGGCCGGTACGGCATGCTGCCGCCGACCGTCACCGTGCTGCGCGAGCTGCTGCCGGTGCGCGATGCCGCCGGGGCCCTGGACGCGGCCGCGGGCCGGTCGCTGGACCCGATCCTCGGCCGCGCCGAGGTGAGGGGTGATCGAATGACGGTTCGATGGTCGGGGTATGAAGAGCTGACCATCGATGGAGACTTTCCCGAGAACCGCTGACCCCGGGGCCGCCGACCCCGACAACGGCTGAGACCCCTCAGCCCGCCGATTTCCGTACCGCCGACCCGAGGAAGGACCGACGCCCGATGACCCACAACGATGTGGCTCGCCGGACGGCACGCGAGATGCCCGCCCGCAGCCTGACCCCCCGCACCCTGGCCTTCGAGGCCGAGATCGTCGAGGAGGGCGGTCGCGGCCTGCGCGACCTCCTCCGGGCACTGCCCCCGCGCGTGCTCGGCCACCCCGGTGGGGGCGGCCGGTGAGCGGACTCCTCCCGGGTGACCCCGCCGCCGGCATCGGCGGCGAGGCCACCCCCCGGGCACTCTGCGTGCTGGCGCCCAACCCGTCACCGATGACGCTGGACGGCACCAACACCTGGCTGCTCTCCGAGCCCGGCTCGGACCTGGCCGTGGTCGTCGACCCCGGCCCGCTCGACGACGGCCACCTGCGCCGGGTCGTCGACGCCGCCGAACAGCAGGGCAAGCGCATCGCGCTCACGCTGCTCACCCACGGCCACGCCGACCACGCCGAGGGCGCGGCCCGCTTCGCGGAGCTGACCCGGACCGAGGTGCGCGCGCTGGACCCGGCGCACCGCCTCGGCTCCGAGGGCCTCACCCACGGCCAGCGCCTGGACGTTGGCGGCCTGGACCTGCGGGTGGTCGGCACCCCCGGGCACACCTCGGACTCGCTGACCTTCCACCTCCCGGCCGACGGCGCGGTCCTCACCGGGGACACCGTGCTCGGCCGCGGCACCACGATGGTCGCCCACCCCGACGGCCGGCTCGGCGACTACCTGGACTCGCTGCGCCGCCTGCACACCATGGCCTCCGAGCACGGCGTGCGGACGGTACTGCCCGGCCACGGGCCGGTCCTCGCGGACGCCCTCGGGGCCGTGGACTACTACCTGGCCCACCGGGCCAACCGCCTCGCGCAGGTGGAGACGGCGGTCGAGGCCGGCTGCCGGACGGCACCCGAGGTGGTCGCCCGGGTCTACGCGGACGTCGACCGCTCGCTCTGGCCGGCCGCCGAGCTGTCCGTCCGCGCCCAGCTGCAGTACCTGGAGGAGCACGGGTTGATCTGACCCGCTCCGGCCGCCCCGGACATGCGCGAGGGCCCGTGCACCGATCGGTGCACGGGCCCTCGTCGTCGGCCGGACCGCTAGGTCAGCGCGAGCGGCGGGACAGCCGCTCGACGTCCATCAGGACCACCGCGCGGGCCTCCAGCTTCAGCCAGCCGCGGCCGGCGAAGTCGGCGAGCGCCTTGTTGACCGTCTCGCGGGAGGCGCCGACCAGCTGGGCCAGCTCCTCCTGGGTGAGGTCGTGGGCGACGTGGATGCCCTCGTCGGACTGCACGCCGAACCGGCGGGAGAGGTCCAGCAGGGCCTTGGCGACGCGACCGGGCACGTCGGAGAAGACCAGGTCGGACATCACGTCGTTGGTCCGGCGCAGGCGCCGGGCGATGGCGCGCAGCAGCGCGATCGAGACCTCGGGGCGGGCGTGCAGCCAGGGCTGGAGGTCCCCGTGGCCGAGGCCCAGCAGCTTGACCTCGGTCAGCGCGCTGGCGGTGGCCGTGCGCGGGCCCGGGTCGAACAGCGACAGCTCGCCGATCATCTCGCTGGGGCCGAGGACGGCGAGCATGTTCTCCCGCCCGTCCGGCGAGGCGCGGTGCAGCTTGACCTTGCCCTCGGCGACGACGTACAGCCGGTCTCCCGGGTCGCCCTCGTGGAACAGCGACTCGCCACGGGCGAGGGTGACCTCGGTCATGGAAGCGCGCAGCTCGCCGGCCTGTTCGTCGTCGAGTGCCGCGAAGAGTGCGGCGCGCCGCAGAACGTCGTCCACGTGCTTCCTCCTTCTCGGCCGTTCGGCGGTGGGGCCGTCCGGCGCAAGTTTCGTACAGTGCTCTGCATCACCAAGCATGGCGCATGTCGCTCCGATCATATGAGGAGGGGGTACGCCGAGGGGTGCTGCGAGGGGCCATTCGTACCGACGGGTTACCCGGCGGGGTGTCCGGGGCCGTCCGACGGCGCGAGCAGGGCGTCGGCCACGGCGGTGCGCGCGTAGAGCACCGTGCGGCCCGCCCGGTGGGCGGTGGTCAGGCCGGCCGCCCGTAGTGCGGTGAGGTGTTGGGAGACCCCGGCGGCCGACATTCCGCTCCGGCGGGCGAGCTCGGTGGTCGAGGCGGGTGAGTCCAGTTCGGTCAGCAGCAGGGTGCGGGAGCGGCCGAGCACGGCGGCGAGCGCGTCGGAGTCGCTCCCCCTCCGGGGCTCCCACAGGGTGGCGATGCCGCGGGCGGGGTAGGCGAGCTGCGGCGGGTCGGGCGGCAGCGAGCGGGTCAGGACGCGCGGCCAGGCGAAGGCGGACGGGACGAGCAGCAGCCCGGCGCCGGCCTCGATCCGCTGGACGGCGCAGTGCCGCTGGGCCAGCCGGAGCGCCCGGCCGTCCCACCGGACGGTCTCGTGCAGGTCGTCGAGGACCCGGGCGGTGCCCTGCTCGGCGGCCTGCCGGGCCCGGTGGAAGACGTCCGCCTCCAGCACCGCGCGGATCCTGGCCCAGTAGGGGGCGAGCGCCAGCTGCCAGTAGGCCTCGATCTCGGCGGCGACCCTGGGGAGCTGGGCGGCCGGCTCCCGGTACAGCGGCCAGAGCCGTGCGGGGAGCCGGCCGTCGTACTCGGCGGCCAGGTAGTCGAGGTCGGTCCGGACCTGCTCGTCGGTGGTGGCGGTGATCGCGGCCAGCTCGTCGGCGAGGGCGGGGGAGGGGCCGGCCGGCGAGGGGTTGAGGAAGTCGGGGAGGTGGCCGGTGGGCGGGACCATGGCGGCGAGCCGCCCGCGGTCCAGTCCGGCTGCGCCGAGCCGGGGCCGGACCTGCTCGGCCCAGCGGCGGTGCAGGGCCGGGGCGGTTGAGCCGGCCAGGGCCCGGAGGCTGGTCACGACCTCCCACATCGGCGAGACGGCGAACCGGGTCTGCGCCAGGTCGTTCGCCGAGAACGCCAGCTCGGTCCTCATCGCGGTACCCCCTCAGGATTCGGCCCCAGCTTAATCAATGGAATCGGCGGTGGCCCGGGAGCAGGATTCACCTCGGCAGCCCGGCACCTCGGCCGCCCAGCACCTAGTGCCGCGTCAGGCAACCTTCGCCCCGTCGCGACGCCCGGCACGCACTCTCGCCGCACCGGCCGAAAGCCCAAGTACGTCCAGTACGAGGGCTTCCGGCCGGCACGCCGATAGCACGCACCGGACGCCGCTCCTTGACGGGCAAAAGTTGCCTGACGCGGCACTAGGCCGCCCGGTACCCCGGCCGCCCGACGGCCCCACGCCCGACCGCATGAAAGACGGTGACCCCTGATGTCCGCTGACACCACCACCATCACCACCCCGCTCCGCGACCGGGCCCTGCGGCTGCGGGCGCTCGTCTCCGACGGCGTGCTCGTCCTGCCGAACGCCTGGGACGCCGGCAGCGCGGCCGTGATCGCCTCGGCCGGTGCGGGCGCGATCGCCACCACCAGCGGCGGTGTCTCCTGGTCGCTCGGGCGCGGCGACGGCCAGCAGCTCGGCCGGGAGGAGATGGTCGAGGCGGCCCGCCGGATCGTGGCCGCCGTCGATCTGCCGGTCTCCGTCGACGCCGAGGGCGGCTACGGTCCGAAGCCCTCCGATGTCGCCGACACCGTCCGGGCGCTGATCGGCGCCGGTGCGGCCGGTGTGAACCTGGAGGACTCGATGGCCGTCGGCGGCCCGCTCTTCCCGGTGGCCGAGCAGGCCGCGCGGCTGCGCGCGGCCCGGGAGGCGGCCGCCGAGGCGGGCCTGCCCGAGCTGGTGGTCAACGCCCGCACGGACGTCTTCCTGTTCGGGCTGGGCGGTCTCGACGACGTGCTCGTCCGTGCGCAGGCGTACGCGGAGGCCGGTGCGGACGGCCTCTTCGTCCCCGGCCTGCTGGACCTCGACGCGCTGGCGCGGCTGTGCGCCGCGTCCCCGCTGCCGGTGAACGCGATGGCGATGGCGGGCGGGCCGAGCGTGGCGGAGCTCGCGGCCACCGGCGTGCGGCGGATCAGCGTCGGCACCGGCCTGGCCCAGCACGCGTACACCGCCGCCCACCGGGCCGCCGCCGAGCTGCTCGGGGCGGGCACCCTGAAGGAGCTGGACGGCGCGCTGGGCTTCGGAGAGCTGGACGCGCTGTACCGGCGCTGACCGGGCGGCCGCCGACGGCCCGGGGACCATCGGCGGCCACCCGGCCGTGCCGTTCCTCGGAGCGGCATCGAGCCGGCGGGTGCACCGGCACCCACAGGGGGGCGCCGGTGCACCCGCTGACCTGCTTTGTCCACGGAGGCCCGCCCGTCCGGCGTAGCCTTCGGGCATGGCAGAGAGCAAGGTCCGGAAGGCCGCGGCCAAGCCGGCGGCGGCGAGGGCGACCGTGAAGCCGAGGAAGCCGGAGTCGCACCTGGCGATGGTGCGACGGGCCCGGAGGATCAACCGGGAGCTGGCGGAGCTGTACCCGTACGCGCATCCCGAGCTGGATTTCGACGATCCCTTCCAGCTGCTGGTGGCCACCGTGCTGTCGGCGCAGACCACCGACCTGCGGGTGAACCAGACGACGCCCGCGCTGTTCGCGAAGTACCCGACACCCGAGGACATGGCGGCGGCCGAGCCGGAGGTGCTGGAGGAGGTCATCCGGCCGACCGGCTTCTTCCGGGCCAAGGCCAGGTCGCTGATCGGCCTGTCCATCAAGCTGCGGGACGACTTCGGCGGTGAGGTCCCCGGCCGGCTGGAGGACCTGGTCACGCTGCCGGGCGTCGGGCGGAAGACCGCGAACGTGGTGCTGGGCAACGCCTTCGGGGTCCCGGGGATCACCGTGGACACCCACTTCGGACGGCTGGCGCGGCGGTTCGGATGGACGGCCGAGGAGGACCCGGAGAAGGTCGAGGCGGCCGTCGCGGAGATCTTCCCGAAGTCCGAGTGGACGATGCTCTCGCACCGGGTGGTCTTCCACGGCCGACGGATCTGCCACTCCCGCAAGCCCGCCTGCGGGGCCTGCCCGATCGCGCCGCTCTGCCCCTCCTACGGGGAGGGCGAGACCGACGCGGAGAAGGCGAAGAAGCTGCTCAAGTATGAGATGGGCGGTCAGCCGGGCCAGCGGCTGCGGCCGCCCGCCGACTTCCCGGGCGAGGCGGCGGCGCGGGCCGACGCCGCGGTGCACCAGGGCGTGGTCGCGGACCTGGCGGTGGCCGGGTGACGGCGCGCGAGGAGGAGCGGAGCGGGGCCGCCGCCCCGCGGATCGAGCGGGACGGCCTGCCGTCCTGGCTGCTTCCGGTGCGCGAGGCCGCCGAGCAGGTGCTGCCCGAGCAGCTGAGCCGCTTCCTGCCGCCCGCCGAGGGCGGGCGCGCCGCGGCCGTGCTGATGCTCTTCGGAGAGGGCCCCGGTGGCCCGGACCTGCTGCTGATCGAGCGGGCCCGCTCGCTGCGCTCGCACGCCGGCCAGCCCTCCTTCCCCGGCGGTGCGCTGGACCCGGAGGACGGCGACCCGGACGGTTTCGGGCCGGTCGCGGCGGCACTGCGCGAGGCCTGGGAGGAGACCGGGCTGGACCCGGCCGGGGTGCAGGTCTTCGCCACCCTGCCCGCCCTCTACATCCCGGTCAGCCGCTTCGTGGTGACCCCGGTGCTCGGCTGGTGGCGGCAGGAGACGCCGGTCCGGCCGGTGGACACGGGGGAGACCGGCGCGGTGTTCCGGGTGCCGGTCGCCGAGCTGACCGACCCGGCGAACCGGGCCCGGCTGAGGCACCCCTCGGGCCACCTGGGCCCGGCCTTCGCGGTCGGCGGCCGACTGGTCTGGGGGTTCACCGCCGGGGTGATCGACCGGGTGCTGCACTACAGCGGCCTGGAGCTGCCCTGGGACACCACCCGGGTCGTCGACCTCTCCGAGGAGGCGCTCGCCCTGGTGCAGGGCGACCGCGACCGATCCCGCGCGCTGCTGGGCGGCGACGCCAGGACCACGTGAGCGCCCGCCTGCGCGGCCCCGCCGCCCGCCATGGGAGGGTGTTCGGGTGAACGTCCTGGATCTGCTGCTGATCGCCGCCGCCGTGGGATTCGCCGTGTCCGGCTACCGGCAGGGCTTCGTGGTCGGCATCCTGTCGGTCCTCGGCTTCCTCGGCGGCGGCCTGCTCGCCGTCCAACTGCTGCCGCTGCTGCTCGACCACCTCAGCCCCGGGACCACCGCCTCGGTGATCGCGGTCGTGGTGGTGATCGTGTTCGCCGCGATCGGACAGGCGGTCACCACCCACTTCGGCTGGAAGCTGCGCGGCCACATCGACAGGCGTCCGGCCAAGGCGCTGGACGCGGCCGGCGGCGCGGTCGTCAACGTCCTCTCGATGCTGCTGGTGGCCTGGCTGATCGGCTCCGCGCTCGCGGGAACGTCCCTGCCGACCGTCTCCAAGCAGGTCCGCAGCTCGGCGGTGCTCGGCGGGGTCCAGGACGCGCTGCCCTCCGACGCGCCGAACTGGTTCTCCGACTTCTCCAAGGTGCTCGCCCGCAACGGCTTCCCGCAGGTCTTCAACCCCTTCGAGCACGAGCCGATCACCCAGGTCGACACGCCCGACCCCGCGCTGGCCGGTGGCCCGGCCGTGGCCAAGGCGAAGCAGAGCCTGGTGAAGGTGGTCGGCACCGCCACCTCCTGCGGCAAGACGCTGGAGGGCAGCGGGTTCGTCTACGCCCCGCACCGGGTGATGACCAACGCCCACGTGGTCGGCGGCGTCGACGAGCCCACCGTGCAGATCGGCGGGGTCGGCCCGCTGTACGACGCGACCGTGGTCCGCTACGACTGGCAGCGCGACATCGCGATCCTGGACGTGCCCAAGCTGAACGCGCCCCCGCTCGTCTTCGCGGGCGAGGCGAAGACCAACGACAGCGCGATCGTCGCCGGCTTCCCCGAGAACGGCGCCTTCAACGTCCAGCCGGCCCGTATCCGCGGCCGGATCCAGGCCAACGGCCCGGACATCTACCACCGCGGCCAGGTGGTCCGCGACGTCTACTCGGTGCGCTCGCTGGTCCGCCAGGGCAACAGCGGCGGTCCGCTGCTCACCCCGGACGGGCAGGTGTTCGGCGTGGTCTTCGCCAAGTCGCTGGACAGCGCGGACACCGGGTACGTGCTCACCTCCGCCGAGGTGCGCGAGGACGCCGAGAAGGGCAGCACGGCGACGGCCCGGGTGGACACCCAGGGCTGCGCGCTCTGAGAGCTCCGGCGCTCTCCGGGGCCCCTCGGCGGATCCTCCGCGCGGGACCGCCCGGCCGGGCGGGACGGCTCTTCCGTTCTTGCGTTCGTCCGGGCGGTGTTCGTCCGGCCGGTGCCGAGGCGGTGCGGGGCCTCAGGTGTCGCGCCGCAGGCGCGCGCCCACCCAGCGGGCGCGGCGGCCGAGGATGTGCGGGATGCCGAGCTGGCGCTGCGCCGATCGCTGACGGCGGTCCACGCCGTCGTATCCGAGGTCGTCCGCCCAGTCGGAGCGGTGGGCGGACCTCTGCGAGCTGTTGTGGCGTCGGCCGCGCGGGGCGCTGCCGCGATCGGGCATCCAGGTCATACCGCAATGGATGCCCCAGGGCCGGTCGGAGTAACCACCCGTGGGGCTTCCAAAATGGCCTATGCGTTTGTCATATGAGCACAACATAAAGGGAGTTGGAATTCCCGACCCGCCCGCCCGGGGCCGACCGCCGGTCAGTCCTTGTGGCGGCCGATCCAGTCCAGCAGCTCCGCCGTGAACTGCTCCGGCGCCTCCTCGTGCGGGAAGTGCCCGATCCCCGGCAGCAGCCGCCAGCGGTACGGCGCCGCCACGTACTCGCCGCCGCCGAGCGCGGTGTGCGACAGCAGCACCGGGTCCGCGGCGCCCTGGACGTGCAGGGTGGGCGCGGTGATCGGCTTCTTCATCCGGCGGGCGAACTGGATGCCGTCCGGGCGGGCCATCGAGCGCAGCAGCCAGCGGTACGGCTCGATCGAGCAGTGCGCGGTGCTGGGGATCCGGATCGCCTGCCGGTACGCGGCCACCGCGGCCCGGTCCAGCTGGTTGGGGCCGGTCCAGGCGTCCAGGTAGCGGCCGACCAGCGCGGCGTCGTCGGTGACCAGGCGGCGCTCCGGTATCCACGGCCGCTGGAAGCCCAGCACGTGGTCGAAGGCGGCCATCTGGCGGCGGTCCGTCAGCAGGGCGCGGCGCAGGTCCCTGGGGTGCGCGGCGGAGACCGCGGTGAGGCTCTGGATCACCGACGGGCGCATCACGGCCGCCACCCAGGCCAGCGTGCCGCCGGAGGCGTGGCCGACCAGGTGCGCCCGGCGTTCGCCGAGCGAGCGGATCACCCCGGTGATGTCCAGCGCGAGGTTGCCCGGGTCGTAGCCGCGCGGGGTGCGGTCACTGCCGCCGATGCCGCGCAGGTCGAGCGCGACGGCCCGGTACCCGGCCTCGGCGAGCGCGGTCAGCTGGTGGCGCCAGGCCCACCAGTACTCGGGCCAGCCGTGCACCAGCAGGACCAGCGGGCCCTGACCCAGTTCGGCGATGTGGAAGCGGGCGCCGTTGGCCGCGAGGTCGCGGTGCGTCCACGGGCCGGGCTGCCGGATGTCCCAGGGGGCCTCGGGCGCCGGCTCCGGCGCGGTGCCGGCCGCCTCCTGCGCCGCCGTCCCGGCGACGCCGTCCGCGCTGCCCTCCCCGGCCGCCCGGGCGGTGCCCTCCGAGCTCCTTGCGGCGGAGTCCTGACCGGTTGCGCGGTCGGGGCCGGAGCCGGCGGACGGCTGCGAGGGCAGGGGTTTCTGGTCGAGCGGCATACCGAGAGCGTGTCACATCCGTGCGCCGGACACGTGCCCGGCACTCGCTCCCGGTCCGCCCGATGCCGTACGGGCGTGGGGCGGGGTGCCCGGACCGGCTCCGGGCCGGCTCCCGACCGGGGTCTTTCGAGGGTTACGGGATGCGGCCCAGGGCCCGGTCGATCTCCTCCTGGGTGGCGGGGCGCGGCCGGGCGTTCTTGAGCACGTCCGCGGTCTTCTGGGCGCCCTCGATGGTGCGGTGCGGCTTCTCGATCCGCTTGAACGAGCGCAGCGCCAACAGCCCCAGCAGGACCGCCAGCAGCAGGTACGCACCGGCCACGATCAGGAACGACCAGCCGAGCGACAGGCCCAGCGCGTGGATCCCGTACGCCGCCGCGGCGCTCAGCATCGGGACGGCGGCCAGCGCCACCACACCCGCGACGGCCAGTGAGACGCCGCCGGAGACCCCGCGCTTGAGGTCCGCCCGGAGCTCGGCCTTGGCGAGCGCGATCTCGTCGTGGACCAGCGCGGACAGGTCGGCGGTGGCCGCCGAGAACAGCTGCCCGACCGAACGCTCGCCCTCGTAGGGCGCCCGGCCGTTGCTGGACGGGTCTGCGGCTCCTGCGGGCATCAGCGGTTCTCCTTCTGCGGCTGTGCGGCGTGACGCCGCCGTACGGTGCGATTCCCCGGGATGCCCCGGGACGGTTCCCGGGACCGGTGGGGGCCCGGCGGCGTCAGTGGACTGTCGACAGCTCAGATCATGCCCCTACCGGTCAGTCGGACACCACTCCGGGGCCCCGCCGGAGGGACGTGTCCCCTCGGCGGGGCCCGGGTTCCGCCGGTGTGGCGGGCCGATCAGCGCGGTGCGGCGGATCCGGGACCGGGGTCGGATCCGGCCTCGCCGTCGGGCCCGAGCTCCACCGGGCGCTCCGCCCGCTCTGCCATCCGGGCCTGCCAGGCCGGGTCGTCCTGCTGGTAGACGTCGGGGATGCCGTCGCCGTCCAGGTCGCGCTCCTCGTCCTCGCACAGCTGGCGGTAGTGCCGGTTGCGCAGCTTGAGCAGCACGGTGGCGACCAGGGCGCAGAGCAGCGAGCCCACCAGGACGGCCGCCTTGGACTTGTCGGCCAGCGCCGGATCGTCGGGGAAGGCCAGCTCGCTGATCAGCAGTGAGACCGTGAACCCGATGCCGGCCAGGACCGAGACCGCGAACATGTCCGCCCAGGTGAGCTGCGGGTTCAGCTCGGCGCGGGTGAAGCGGGCGGCCAGCCGGGTGCCGCCGAAGATGCCCACGGTCTTGCCGACCAGCAGGCCGAGGACGATCCCGAGCGGGGTGGCCTGGGTGAACACCTCGCCGAGCGCCGGCCCGGAGATCGTCACCCCCGCGGCGAACAGGGCGAAGACGGGTACCGCCAGCCCGGCCGAGAGCGGGCGGACCAGGTGCTCGATGTGCTCACCGGGGGACTGCTTCTCGTCACCGACCCGGTGGCAGCGCAGGATCAGGCCCATCGCGACGCCCGAGACCGTGGCGTGCACGCCGCTCTCGTGCATCAGCGCCCAGATCACGAAGGCCAGCGGCACGAACAGGTACCAGCCGTGCACCCCGCGCCGGTGCAGGAACCAGAACAGCACCAGGCCGGCGAAGGACAGCCCGAGCGCCCAGAACTTGATGCCGGAGCTGTAGAAGATCGCGATGATCAGGATCGCGATCAGGTCGTCGACGACGGCGAGGGTGAGCAGGAAGGCGCGTAGCGGGGAGGGGAGGTGACTGCCGACCACGGCCAGCACCCCGAGTGCGAAGGCGATGTCGGTGGCGGTCGGGATCGCCCAGCCACTCGGGTTGCCCCCGCTGCCGGAGTTGGTGACGGCGAAGACGATCGCCGGCAGTGCGACACCGCAGACCGCCGCTATGACGGGGAGGAACGCGGCGCTCGGCGTGCGCAGCTCGCCCGCCACGAACTCGCGCTTGAGCTCGATGCCGGCCACGAAGAAGAAGATCGTCAGCAGGCCGTCCTTGGCCCACGCGTCGAGGGTGAGGTCCAGGTGGAGCGGGGTGGACGGGCCGACGGTGTAGTCGAGGACGCTCTCGTAGGCGCTCGGCCAGACGTTCGCCCAGATCAGGGCCACCACGGCGGCGCTCAGCAGCAGGACGCCGCCGACCGTCTCGGTGCGCAGGGCGTCGGTGATGAAGGTGCGCTCGGGCAGTGACAGCCGGCCGAGGAGCTGGCGGCGTCGGGTCGTCGGCTCGTTGACAGGGGGCGGGCTGGTCACGAGGACCTCCTGGGGCGGGGGAACGGTATGCGGATGCACCTGTAGTGCAGTGCCGACCAGACTTCCCGGCGCGCCCCATGACACAGCGGACCTCCTGGCGGAGATCTTGATGCGTCTTTGACATTCTAGCGGGAACCGCGAGGCGACATCCTGATTGTCATATTTCAGGACCTAGGTCGGTATGTCTTGTTGTGCACTCTGCCTGCCCCGCGCGTCCGCTACGCCGCTGTGGGCGGCACCTGATCGGCACCCGAGTCAGCACCCGAGTCGGCACCTGATCGGCACCCGAATGGCCGTGGCCGCATGCAGACGGGTGAACGCCTCCTTATCGTCGGTCGCAGGCGCCGACCCGATCGGGTGGCGTGATCCCCGTTCGTTTTGGAGGCACGACGATGCCCAGACCGCCCCTCTTACCGCCCCGTGACCGGGCCGCCCGATGAACGGTCCGCTTCCCGGCCCGGCCGCCGCCCTGGACCGGGCAGTCGCCCGTGACCAGGCTGCCGTGCCCGATCCGACCGCCGGGTTCGACCTGGCGGACGGGTTCGACCTGACCCGCGGGTCCGCTCTGCGCCGCCCGACCGGCGGCTTCGATCCGACTGCTGTGCGCGGCCCGGCCGTGGCGTCCGACTCCGGGTCAGGGCTCGAACCGGGGCCGGATCTCGACCACCTGCTCCGCCCGCTCTTCCGCGCCGCCGCCCCCGGCGGCGGGGTCGCCGTCGTGGTGATCCGCGGGGACCAACGGACGGTCGCCTGCCGCGGCCACTCCGACCGCTCCGCCGAGCGGCCCGTCCGGGCCGACACCAGGTTCGAACTCGGCTCCGTCACCAAGACCTTCACCGGACTGCTGCTCGCCGAGATGGCGGCCCGGGGCGAGGTGGGGTACGACGACCCGATCGACCGCTACCTGCCGGCCGACGCCGCCCCCGGTTACCCGCACGAGCGGCCGATCACCCTGCTCCACCTGGCCACCCACACCTCGGGGCTGCCCCGCCTGCCCGTCGGACTCCTTCCGGCGGCGGCCCCCCGCTGGTTCACCCGCCCGTACGCGACGTTCGGTCCGGCCCACCTGCTCAGGGCGCTGCCCCGGACCCCGGTCCGCGGGACCCCGGGCGCCCAGGTGCGCTACTCCAACCTCGGCTGCGGCCTCCTGGGCCTGTTGTTGGCCAATGCGGCCGGGCAGCGCTACGACGACCTGCTGGCCGCCCGGGTCTGCGGGCCGCTCGGCCTGGTGGACACCTCCTGCGGCCCCGGCCGGGAGGAGGCCGCCGGCTACCGGCGCGGTCGGCGAGTCCCGTCCTTCCGGCTGCCGGCCCTGCCCGGCGCGGCGGCGCTGCGCTCCACGGCGGACGACATGCTCCGCTACCTCCAGGCCCATCTGGCCCTGGACGCCGTCCCGCTGCCCGAACGGGCGGACGCGGCGGCGCTGCGGACGGCCCTGGGCGAGGTCCGCCGACCGAGGGCCGGTCGGCGCCGCAGCGGGGCGCGGATCTGCCTGGGCTGGAACCAGCGCTCGGTCGCGCCCGACAGCGGCGGGGCCGCGGAACGCAATGGCGGCGGCGACGGTGACCGAGGCGGGGGCGGCGGCTTCGGTGACGGTTTCGGCGGCAGCTTCGGCTACGGCGGTGAGCGGGGCGTGGAGGTCGACGAGGTCGTCTACCACGCCGGTGCCACCAGAGGGTTCACCACCTTCGTCGGCTTCAGCCCCCGGGCCCAGGTCGGGTTGGCGGTGATGGCCGGCGCCCTGCCGCTGCGCAGTCGGGGCCTCGTCCAGAGCGCGTACGACACGCTGCGCACCCTGGTGGCGGAGCGTCGGGAGGAGCCGCCCCGGTAAGGGCGGGCGGGGGCGCGGCCGGCGCGGCGGGGGACGAGGGCAACCGGTGGGGGAACGGCGCGCGCGTACACGGCTGTGCCCCGGGCGGTCACGACCGCCCGGGGCACAGCGCTGCTCAGCTCGAAGTGCTCAGCGGGGTGCTCAGCCCTCGCTGCCCGCGGCGGGGAGCTGGGACTGGATCAGGCTCATCACCGAGCTGTCGGC
This sequence comes from Kitasatospora sp. NPDC058170, assembly GCF_042883905.1. Classification (NCBI taxonomy): domain Bacteria; kingdom Bacillati; phylum Actinomycetota; class Actinomycetes; order Kitasatosporales; family Streptomycetaceae; genus Kitasatospora; species Kitasatospora sp. NPDC058170. The sequence continues at coordinate 58,636 of NZ_JBHVUV010000029.1, read as the reverse complement.
GAGGGTGGTGGTGTCACCGACCTCGCGGCCCTCGGCGATGTCGCGCAGCAGACGGCGCATGATCTTGCCGGAGCGGGTCTTCGGCAGCTCGCCGACGACCTTGATCTGCTTGGGCTTGGCGATCGGGCCGAGCGTCCTGCCGACGTGTGCGCGCAGTTCCTCGACCAGTTCGGGGCTGTCGGTGGCGGTGCCGCGCAGGATGACGAAGGCGACGATGGCCTGGCCGGTGGTGGCGTCGGTGGCGCCGACGACGGCGGACTCGGCGACCGAGGGGTGGCCGACCAGGGCCGACTCGACCTCGGTGGTGGAGATGTTGTGGCCGGAGACCAGCATGACGTCGTCGACCCGGCCGAGCAGCCAGATGTCGCCGTCCTCGTCCTTCTTGGCGCCGTCACCCGCGAAGTAGCGGCCCGGGAAGCGCGACCAGTAGGTGTCGATGTAGCGCTGGTCGTCGCCCCAGATGGTGCGGAGCATCGAGGGCCAGGGCTCGGTGAGGACGAGGTAGCCGCCGGAGCCGTTGGGGACCTCGTTGGCCTCGTCGTCGACGACGGTGGCAGCGATGCCGGGCAGGGCGCGCTGGGCGGAGCCGGGCTTGGTCTCGGTGACGCCCGGGAGCGGGCTGATCATCATGGCGCCGGTCTCGGTCTGCCACCAGGTGTCGACGATGGGGGTCTTGCCGGCGCCGATGTGCTCGCGGTACCAGATCCAGGCCTCGGGGTTGATCGGCTCGCCGACGCTGCCCAGGACGCGCAGCGAGGAGAGGTCGAACTTCGCGGGGATGTCGTCTCCCCACTTCATGAACGTGCGGATCGCGGTGGGAGCGGTGTAGAGGATGGTGACGCCGTACTTCTGGACGATCTCCCAGAAGCGGCCCTGGTGGGGGGTGTCGGGGGTGCCCTCGTAGATGACCTGGGTGGCGCCGTTGGAGAGCGGGCCGTAGACGATGTAGGAGTGGCCGGTGACCCAGCCGATGTCGGCGGTGCACCAGTAGACATCGGTGGCGGGCTTGAGGTCGAAGACGGCGTTGTGGGTGTAGCTGGCCTGGGTGAGGTAGCCACCGGAGGTGTGCAGGATGCCCTTGGGCTTACCCGTGGTGCCGGAGGTGTAGAGGATGAAGAGCGGGTGCTCGGCGTCGTGGGCCTCGGGCGTGTGCTCGGTGGACTGGCGCGCGGTGATCTCGTGCCACCAGACGTCGCGGCCCTCGGTCCAGGAGACGTCCTGGCCGGTGCGGCGGACGACCAGGACGTGCTCGACGCCGTCGGCCTTGGTGAGCGCCTCGTCGATGGCGGGCTTGAGCGCGGAGGGCTTGCCGCGGCGGTAGCCGCCGTCGGCGGTGATGACGAGCTTGGCCTGGGCGTCCTGGATGCGGGAGGCCACGGCGTCGGCGGAGAAGCCGCCGAAGACGACGGAGTGGGTGGCGCCGATCCGGGCGCAGGCGAGGATCGCGACCACCGCCTCGGCGATCATCGGCAGGTAGACGGCGACGCGGTCGCCCTTGGTGACGCCGAGTTCGAGCAGGGCGTTGGCGGCCTGGGAGACCTCGTCCTTGAGCTGGGCGTAGGTGATGGAGCGGCTGTCGCCGGGCTCGCCCTCGAAGTGGATGGCGACGCGGTCGCCGTTGCCGGCCTCGACGTGGCGGTCGACGCAGTTGTAGGCCACGTTGAGCTTGCCGTCGGCGAACCACTTGGCGAACGGGGGGTTCGACCAGTCGAGGGTCTCGGTGGGCTCGACGGCCCAGGTGAGGCGGCGGGCCTGCTCGGCCCAGAAGCCGAGGCGGTCCTCGGAGGCCTGCGCGTACGCGGCCGCGGTGACGTTGGCGGCGGCGGCGAGCTCTGCCGGCGGGGCGAATCGCCGCTCCTCCTTGAGCAGGTTGGCCAGGCTCTCGTTGCTCAACGCGCACTCCTCATCGAGTCATGATCGGGGGCATTCCCGTGCGTGGGGATTGTCCCGTGTGTCCCAGCGCACAGCTCACCAGGCGAAGAGGTCAGTTGACAAGAGGCTCCGGATAATTGGTGTAGACCTTTGATCGATAGTCGAAGAGTTGGACGAACGACTGGGGGTGGGCCCGCGCCCCTGCCCGCCCGGCGGGGCGCGGGCCCGGCTCTCAGGCGGCCAGTCGGGGGTCGCCCCCCGGGACGGCCGCGGCGGCGGGCGCGGGGGCCTCGGAACCGGGGGCGGAGATGTGTTCGAATTCGTTGACACGTTCGGGCGTGTCGCAGGGTACCGACCCGTCGGTCCCGGTGGCCGCCGCCTCGCCGACGGCGCTGCCCCCGTCGGCGCCCAGTGCCTCGATCGGGCTGAACCGGCCGGTCTCGCGGTCGAGCACGTAGGCCTGCGCGGTGGCGAAGTCGAAGTACATTCCGACCAGTCGCAGGGTGCCCTCGGCCACCCGGCGCTCCACGGCGGGGTTGGCCAGTAGTTGGTCCAGCTGTTGCACGACATTGGTGATGCAGAGCTGTTCGACCAGGTCGACCACCGGGCGGGCGGTGAACCCGGCGGGGGCCCTTCTCAGCCGGTCGAGCGAACCGCGGCCGTTGCGCAGCCAGCGGGTGAGCGAGGTCGGCGGGCCGGGACGCTCGTGCACGCCGTCGAGCAGGGCCTTCATCGCGCCGCAGCCGGAGTGCCCGCAGATCGTGATGGAGCGCACCTCCAGGGCCTCGACGGCGTACTGCACGGCGGCGGCCACCGAGTCGTCGGCGGCGCCCGGCTCGAAGGGTGCGGGGACGAGGTTGCCGACGTTGCGGACCGTGAACAGGTCGCCCGGCCCGCTGTTGGTGATCATGCTGGTGACCATGCGCGAGTCCGCGCAGGTCAGGAAGAGCTGGGAGGGCGTCTGTCCTTCCCGGGCCAGCCGGGCCAGCTCGGGGCGGATCAGCGGGGCGGTGTGCAGCTGGAACACCCGGACGCCGTCCAGCAGCCTGTTGTGGGGGTCCTCCTGCTGCTCGATGCAGTGGTGGCCGACCCACGGCGTCCAGGCCCGGCAGCGGTGCGGGCCCGGCGAGCTGCCGGCCCGGACCGTCCCGTCGGGGTCGAGCACCTCGTCCTCCTGGGGACGCGTCACCATCGAGACGCGGCCGCCGGCGGCCTGGTGGTGCGCCCGCCAGCTGTGCAGGGTCTCGTACGCGGCGTGGTCCAGGAAGGAACCGTCGTGGACGACCGTCACCGCGGCGGTGGCGGGGATCCCTGCCAGCGCCCGGCTCAGCCGGGGTACGGCGGTGAAGGTCAGCGGCCCGTGCGTCTGTACGGTGACCGAGCCGTTGTCGGCGGCCAGGACGTCCACATGGGCCCGGGTCAGCCGGTACAGCGCGAGGAGGACGGCCGTCGCGGCGCCCAGCGCCACCCCCAGCAGCACGCCGAACAGCACCACGCCGAGCACGGTGGCCAGGTAGACCGGGAACTCGCGGTGCCGGTGCACCTTGCGGATGTGCGCGAAGCTCACCATCTGCAGGCCGACGACCAGGACCAGCGCGGCCAGGGCGGCGAGCGGGATCCGGCGCAGGCCGCCGGTGAGGGCCAGTGCGGCCGCGAGCACCCAGACGCCGTGCAGGATCGAGGACCAGCGGCTCTGCGCACCGGCCCTGACGTTGGCCGTGCTGCGGACCGCCCCGCCGGCGATCGGCAGTCCGCCGAGCACGCCGCTGATCATGTTCGCGAGGCCCTGGCCGCGCAGCTCGCGGTCGAGGTCGCCGGTGCGGCGGGACATCCGGTCGATCGCGACGGCGGAGAGCAGCGACTCGACGCTCGCCACGGCGGTGACGGTCAGCACGGCGGCCAGGACCCCGGCGAGCGGCCCGTGTGGCAGAGCGGGCACGAGGTCGTGCGGCTGCCAGGCGGGCAGGTCGACGCGGGCGAGCCGCAGGTCCAGGGTGAGGGACAGCGTGGTGGCGGCGGCGACCGCGGCGAGCGGGCCCGGGATCCTGCTCAGAAGGGCGCCGAACTCCCCGGCCCGGCCCGGGAGTCGGCCCAGCCGGGGCCAGCCGAGCAGCACGCCGGCGGTGAGGGCGCCGACGACCAGGGCAGGAGGGTGCGGGCCCGCCAGCTGGTCGGGGAGGGAGAGCAGGTTGGCGAGCGCCGAGCTCTGCGGGGAGCCGCCGAGCACGACGTGCAGCTGCGCGATGGCGATCGTAAGGCCGACGCCGGCCAGCATGCCGTGCACGATGGCGGGCGAGACGGCGAGCGCGGTGCGGGCCACCCGGCGCACGCCGAGCAGGAGTTGGAGCAGCCCGGCGGCGAGGGTGATGGCGCAGGTGGCCTGCCAGCCGTACTGGCCGATCAGCCCGGCGGTGATCACGGTCAGCGCGGCGGAGGGGCCGCTGACCTGGAGGGGCGTGCCGCCGAACAGTCCGACGACGAGGCCGCCGACGGCCGCCGCGGCGAGACCGGCGGAGAGCGGGGCGCCGGTCGCCATGGCGATGCCGAGTGAGAACGGCACGGCGATCAGGAAGACCACCAGGGAGGCGGAGAGGTCCTGCATCCACCGGGTGCGGGAGGGCGGGCCCGGTGGTGCGTGGTCGGTGGTGTCGGAGGCGATGGGGGCGCTGGAGATGTCGAGGGTCATTGTCTTCCCGTCTGTCCGGGGGAACGAACGCAGTCAGGTCCAGTGGTGAGTCCGGTTGTGGGGCTCGGGGGCGGATCGGCTGTCGTGGGTCGCGACGGTGTGGCGGGATGGCGTGGGCGCGGCGGGGAGTGCGGGTGTCACCGGCCGGACCGTGGACCATCAAGGAGGTCCCCGAAGAGGGGACCATCAAGACTCGGTAAACCGAGGGTAATGAAAGCTTTGCACAGCGTCATATGGGGTGGTAGGTCCGGAGGCTTGGATTCACCCCATTGGGTGGTAGTCGAACCGATGGGAATCTGCTGACGAAACCGGCTGACGGGCCCTCCCGGCGGTACCTGCGCCGGACGCGCGAGGGCCGCGGCCTCCCCGGGGTGGGGGAGGCCGCGGCCCGTTCGGTGCTTTCCGGCGCTGGTACCTATTTGGTGCTGGTGCTGGTGCTGGTGCTGGTGCTGGTGCTGGTGCTGGCGGTGTCGGGAGTCGGCCGGACGGCGGCCGGTCAGGCGGGCACGCCCGCGGTGGCGGGCTGTTCGCCGCCGAGCACGAACCCCCGGTCCACCTGTGTCGCGAGGTCGATGCCGACCTTGGCGTTGGCCCAGCTCTCGGCGTTCCGGAGGTGGAAGAGGACGGCCTGTTCGGTGTAGCGGCGCGCGTCCCGCCGGTCGTACGCGGCGTCCGCCTCCGCCCGCAGCCGCTCCAGCACCTCGCGGTTGCCCGCCTCCAGCGCCCGCAGCGGCGGCTCGGCGCCCTGCTCCAGACGGCGCACCCAGTCGGAGTGTCCGAACGTCGCCAGCAGGTCGTCGCCCACCTCGCGGCGGAGGAAGTCCAGGTCGTCCGGGCCCTGCACCTTGTTGCCGACCACCCGCAGCTGCACGCCGAAGTCGCGGGCGTAGTCCTTGTACTGGCGGTACACCGAGACTCCCTTGCGGGTCGGCTCGGCGACCAGGAAGGTCAGGTCGAATCGGGTGAACAGACCGGAGGCGAAGGAGTCGGAGCCCGCCGTCATGTCGGTGACCACGTACTCGTCCCGGCCGTCGACCAGGTGGTTGAGCAGCAGCTCGACCGCGCCGACCTTGGAGTGGTAGCAGGCCACGCCGAGGTCCTCCTCGGTGAACGCGCCGGTGGCCAGCAGCCGCACCGACCCCTCGTCGAGCGCGATCGGGCGGGCACAGGCCGCGTACACCGGGTTCTCCTCGACGATCCGCAGCAGGCGCGAACCCCGGCCGGGCGGTGTGGTCTTGATCATTTCCTCGGCTGAACCGATGAGCGGATTGCCGCCGCGCAGATACTCCTTGATCTCGGGCAGGTGTGCACCGAGCGAGGGCAGTTCGGCGGCCTGGGAGTCCGTCAGGCCCAGTGCGGGGCCGAGATGTTGGTTGATGTCGGCGTCGACGGCGATGACCGGGCGGCCCGCGGCGGCCAGGTGGCGGATGAACAGTGAGGACAGCGTGGTCTTGCCGCTGCCGCCCTTGCCGACGAAGGCGATCTTCATCTGGGACTCCGGCTCTCGCTCTGGGGCCCTCGCGTCGGGCCTCTTGCTCGGGGCCTCCTGCGCTGCGCCGAGTGCGCCGAGGCTGACGACCTCCAGAATTGGAAATCGTTATCGTCTCCGATAGTGGTCATGCTATCCGCGGTTTGGGGCTCCTTGCCGGAGGGGAGTGATGATTGCCTCTAACGGGTGATACGGGGTTGCTGTTCCGGGAGTGCCCTCCGGTTCATTACTCTCGGGTAGGTGAGCACTGGAACAGATCCCCTCGCCCCGCTGGCCCAGCTCCCCGGGGTGCCCGACGCGGTGGCCGAGGTGCGCAAGGCCGTCGACCGCCTGTACGGGCACCGGGTGATGCGCCGCCGCGCGGCCGAGGTCACCTCCGAGTCCGCCCTGCGTGGGGCCCGCGCCTCGGCGGCGCTGGCCGGGGCCGACTGGCCGCTGGAGGAGGTCCGGCGACGCAGCGACTTCAGCGCGGACCAGGAGTCCCGCACGGTCGGCGCTGCCCTGCGGATCGCCGCCGAGGCCGGACAGCTGCTGAGCGTGTGGCGGCACTCGCCGCTCCAGGTGCTGGCTCGGCTGCACCTCCTGGCGGTCGGCGACGCCGATGCTGCGGCCGGGCGGCCCCGGCAGGCCGGTGAGGCCGCCGATGCGCTCTTCCCGTTGGACCTCGACGCGGCGGAGGGCATCGGGGTCGAGGCCGCGCCCGGCGGTCCGGCGGCCGAGCTGCCGCCCGCCCCGGGGGCGGAGGAGGTCGCTGCCCGGCTGGACCAGCTGTCCCGGCTGCTGGTCGCCCGCGCCGAGGGGCAGGGAGTGGGGACGCCGGCACTGGTGGTGGCCTCGGTGGTGCACGGGGAGCTGCTGGCGCTGCGGCCGTTCGCCTCGCACAACGGCGTGATCGCGCGTGCGGCGCAGCGGATCGTGCTGATCGCGGAGGGGCTCGACCCGAAGTCGATCTGCCCGGCCGAGGTCGGTCTCGCGGAGCTCGGAACGGACGCCTACCGGCGGGCGCTGGCGGGCTACCTGGCCGGCACCCCGGAAGGGCTGGCGGCCTGGATCGGGCACTGCGGACGGGCGTTGCGCCTGGGCACCCGGGAGAGCACGGCGGTCTGCGAGGCGATGCAGCGCGGCATGGTCTGAGCCGGCCCGGGCGCCGCGGGCGCCCTTCCGGCCGGTGGCTGCGGCCCCCCGCTCGGCGGTGGCGCGCTCCTGGGCCCGGTCCTGGACCCGGCCCCGGACACAAGGATGCGGCGGCACCTGATCCTGCCGGGTGCCGCCGCTGGTACAGGTGCCGGGTGACCATGCATGCACCGGAAGTGCCCATCAGACGGGGATCCTGCCCGTTCGTCTGGTGCGGCGGCCCGACAGCGGGTCGGCTGCATGTGGGTGCTCGACTATCTGTACGTGCGGTCCGTGGGGCCTGAACTGCGTTGTCGGTTTGACCTCTTCGGTCCTGACCGGGTCTCGCGGGCCGTGCTTCATTTGTATCGCGTTTCGGGCGAAAGGGGAACCCGAAACGAGAAGTCTTTGGCTTTTGCCCGCTCCACCCCAAACACAGGGCTATGTCCGGTTTGGGGGTGTGGGTGATCGCCCGGCCGGAGCCGGGCGACCCCGTGGTGGTTACCGCCCGGAAGGTTCCCGGTGGGCGGTGTGCGCCGGACCTAGGCGGCCGGTCGGCGGCGCCGGGCCGCGTACCAGATCACCCCGGCGGTCACGAGCGCCGTGCCGATCGCCACGGCCGTCAGCACCGAGCCGCTCGGCGCGGAGAACTCCGGGAGCCGCCGCCGCAGTTCCACCGGGCGGTCGAAGACCAGCACCGGCCATTCGCGGGCCACCGCCTCCTTGCGCAGGGCGCGATCCGGGTTGACCGCCGACGGGTGGCCGACGGCCTCCAGCAGCGGCAGGTCGGTGGACGAGTCGCTGTAGGCGTAGCAGTCGGCGAGGTCGTAGCCCTCGCGCTCGGCCAACTCCCGGATGGCCGCCGCCTTGTTCTCGGCGTAGGCGTAGTACTCGATCTCGCCGGTGTAGCAGCCGTCCTCGATCTTCAGGCGGGTGGCGATCACATGGTCCGCGCCGAGCAGCGCGCCGATCGGTTCGACCACCTCGGAGCCGGAGCTGCTGACGATCACCACGTCGCGGCCGGCCGCGTGGTGCTGCTCGATCAGGGAGGCGGCCTCGTCGTAGATGATCGGGTCGATCAGGTTGTGCAGCGTCTCGGCGACGATCTCGCGGACCTGTTGGACGTTCCAGCCCCGGGTGAGTGCGGAGAGGTACTCGCGCATCTTCTCCATCTGGTCGTGGTCCGCGCCGCCGACCAGGAAGACGAACTGGGCGTACGCGCTGCGCAGTACGGCCCGACGGTTGATCAGACCGCCCTGGTAGAACGGCCGGCTGAAGGCCAGCGCGCTCGACTTGGCGATGATGGTCTTGTCCAGGTCGAAGAACGCGGCCGTGCGGGGGCCGGTCGGGCGTGTGCGGGGCGTGGCGGGCCGGGTCGCGGCGGGCCCGGCGGGGGCTTCGGCGGCGGCCGGACCGGCGTCGGCGGGAGCCTGCGCGGGGCCGGCGGTTTTCGGCGCGGGGGCGGCCGAGGGGGTTCCACCGGACTCGGCGGTGCCGTCCGGGGACTCGTCGGCGTACTCGTCGGCGTTCTCGGTGGTGTCCACGGGAACCGAGGATAGAGGGCCGTGCAAAACACCCCGCCATTCGGCGTACTCATGGGCGTGCGGGTTTGTGTTTCTGGCCGCTCGGGTACACCATGGAAGTCACGGATCGTTCGCGACCGTGCTAACCCGGTCCGGCTCCTCCCCCCCGAGTCGGGCCGTGGATAGACGACCCCCGCTCTCCCCCCCGGCGGGGGTCGTCGCACGTCCGGGGCCATTTTCAGGGGTTGAAGGCTACTCGCGGAGGCTTCCGCAGTCGGCCGGGTTCCGGCGTACAGGGGGTGTCGGCCCGAGCGCCGCTATCTGACTTTCGTCACTCTGTGTTGTCGGTTACTCATCGTGGCCGGCGGCTTGGTGCTGCCCCGGGGGCGGCCCGTCAGTGCCCGTGCGCCGGGTGCGGGGAGACGGCGGCGGATGCGGTCCGGGCCGCGGCGAATCGGCCGTCGGCTCTCCTCGGTGAGCCCCTTCCGTCAATTCTTTGCTCAATAGCCCCCCACCCGGGTGAACGTTCTTGTCCACAGCCCCCGAGTTGTCCACAGGGATTCGGAACGGGGCTGACGGAATGCGGATCGCCCTCCACCGTGATGTCCGGCGGCGGTCGCCGGTCCCCTCGTACGGGGCTCACCGGGAGACCGCCCGCCGGAACCGTCCGGACCCGCACCCGTACCGCCTTCCGCGGACGGGTGCCCCACAGGGGAGCTCCCATGTCGACACCGACCACCGACCACACCACCGCCAAGGGCCCGCAGGCCGCCGGCCCGCTCGTCGTCACCGAGGACGAGGGCCTCGCCGAACACCTGCTGCGGATCTGTGCGGCGGCCGGCACCGAACCGCGGCTGATCCGGGGCGCCCCGCCGCCGCGCGGGCTCTGGGAGGCGGCGCCGCTCGTCCTGGTCGGCGACGACCAGGCCAGGAGGTGTGCGGGGCTGCCCCGGCGCACCGGGGTGCTGCTGCTCGGCCTGGATCTGGACGATCCCGAGGTGTGGGTCAGAGCCGTTCAACTCGGCGCCGAGCACGTGCTGTTCCTCCCCGACGCCGAGGGATGGCTGCTGGACCGGATCGCCGACGCGGCCGAGGGCGTCGGGGCGGCGGCGCTCACCGTCGCGGTGCTCGGCGGTCGCGGTGGGGCCGGCGCCTCCACGCTGGCCTGCGCGCTCGCGGTCACGGCGGCCAGGACCGGGCGGCTGACCATACTCATCGACGGTGATCCGTTGGGCGGCGGGCTCGACATCCTGCTCGGCGGCGAGACGGCGGGCGGACTGCGCTGGCCCGGCCTGGCCGGCGCGCGGGGCCGGGTCAGCGGCGCCGAGTTGGCCGAGGCGCTGCCCGCGATGAAGCGGCTCACGGGGCTGTCCTGTCTGTCGTGGGACCGGAGCGACACGCTGACCGTGCCGCCCGGGGCCATGCGCAGCGTGCTGGCCGCCGCCCGCCGGCGTGGCGGGCTGGTCGTCGTCGATGTGGCACGCCACCTCGACCCGGCGGCCGGGCAGGCCCTGGAACAGTCCGACCTGGCACTCCTGGTGGTGCCGGCCGAGCTGCGGGCGGTGGCGGCGGCCGACCGGGTCGCGGCGGCCGCGCGGATGCGGCTGGGCGACGTCCGGGCCGTGGTGCGACCGGTGCGGCCCGCAGGTCTCCGGGCGGACGTCATCGCCCAGGGTCTGCGGCTCCGCCTCGCGGGTGAGCTGCCGCCGGAGCCCGGGCTGGCTCTCGACGCCGAGCGGGGGGTGCCGCCCGGGATCCGTGAGAGCGGCCCGCTCGCGCGCTTCTGCGCGACCTTCCTGGACGAGGTGCTGCCGCCGGTGCCGGCGGTCGGAGGAGGTGTGTACTGATGGTCCGTCTTCGCAGAAACAGCATGGTGGGAAGCAGTGGTGGCGGGGCGTCGGGGAGCCCCCTGCCCGGGAGTACGGCGGCGGCCGGGCGGGCCCCGGAGCCGGGTGCGGGGCAGGACCCGCACCCCTACGGGCGGACGGCCCGGGAGGAGCGCGCGGCGGCGCTGGTGGACGCGGTACGGCTGCGGCTGGCCGAGTCCGGTGCGGCGCCGACGGCCGGGTCCGTCGCGGCCGCACTGCGGGCCTCCCGGCCCCCGCTCGGCGGTGACGAGGTGCTGGACACCGTGCGCTCGCTGCGCGCCGAACTGGTGGGTGCGGGCCCGCTGGACCGGCTGCTGGCGGCGTCCGACGTCACGGACGTCCTGGTCAACGGTCCGGAGGAGGTCTGGGTCGACCGGGGCGGCGGTCTGCGGCGGGCCACCGGGGTGCGGTTCGCCGACGCCGAGGCGGTCCGGAGGCTGGCCCACCGGCTCGCCACGGCGGCCGGCCGGCGGCTCGACGACGCCCGGCCCTGGGTGGACGCCCGACTGCCGGACGGCACCAGACTGCACGCCGTGCTGCCGCCGATCGCGGCCGGCTGCACCCACATCTCCCTGCGGGTCTGCCGCCCCCGCCCGTTCACGCTCGACGAGCTGGTGGCCGGCGGGGCGCTGCCCCCGCAGGGCGCCGAAGTGCTGGCGGGCATCCTGCGGGCGCGGCTCTCGCTCCTGGTCAGTGGCGGGACGGGGACGGGGAAGACCACGCTCCTTGCGGCGGTGCTCGGCCTCGTCCGGCCGGACGAGCGGATCGTCATCGCCGAGGACTCCGCCGAGTTGCGGCCCGCCCACCCGCACGTGGTCCGGCTGCAGAGCCGGCCGCCCAACCAGGAGGGGCTCGGCGAGCTGACGCTGCGGGACCTGGTCCGCCAGGCACTGCGGATGCGGCCCGACCGCCTGGTCATCGGGGAGGTCCGCGGGGCCGAGGTCTCTGACCTGCTGGCCGCTCTGAACACCGGGCACGAAGGCGGCTGCGGCACCGTGCACGCGAACACGGCGGCCGACGTCCCGGTCCGACTGGAGGCGCTCGGATCCCTGGCGGGACTCGACCGTCCGTCGCTGCACAGCCAGCTCAGGGCGGCGTTGGACGTGGTGGTGCACCTCGTCCGGGATCCCGCTACCGGGCGGCGGCGGGTCTCCGAGATCCACACGTTGGCCGGTGACCGCGACGGCCTTGCCGTCACCGTCCCGGCCGTGGCCTTCACGGCGGGCGGTGCCACGGTGCCGGGAGCGGGCTGGGAGCGGCTTGTACGGCTGCTCGCGGCGCGCGGGGTGACGCTCGCGGGTGGATCGCCGTGACGGGGGCCGTGGCGGCCCTGGCGGCGGCGAGCGCCCGCCAGGCGGAGGTCGTGTTCGTCCTGCTGCTGGGCGGATGCGTGACAGGCGCCTTGGCGCTGCTCGGGCCGTGGGGCCGCAAGAGCCGACGACGAGGAGGCGGGTGACATGGCGGGCGACATGGCGAGGGACCAACTGGCGCTGTGCTGGGCGCTGGTGCTCTGCGGGGTGGCGGGGGCCGGGTGGTGTTCGCTGCAGCGCCAGGTGTCCGGTGTCCGGCGATCGCGGCTACTGCTGGCGGGTGAGGGCGGAGATCCCGGCGTGAAGTGGGGCCGGGCGCCGGCTCGCCCCGGCCGGGGGACGGGCCGGCGGGTGACCTGGCGGGTGCCCGAACTGCTGCTCCTCCCGGCCGGGTTGGTGGCGGGGGTGGTGACGGCCTCGCCCGTGCCGGTGCTCGCCGCCGCGCTGGCCGCTCTCCCGTTGCGGGGTTGGCGGCTGCGCCGTGAAGCGGCCCGGTCGGCCCGCCTGCGCGGTACGGCGGTGGTCGACCTCTGCGCCGCGTTGGCGGGGGAGCTGCGGAGCGGGGCGACACCCGAGCAGGCGTTGCACCTGGTGACCGCCCGCATCGCGGCGGACCGGGAGGTGCTGCGCCGGCTCGGGGAGGAGCCGGTGGCGCGGCTCGCGGCCGGCCGGTACGGCGGGGACGTGCCCGCGGCGTTCCAGCTTCTCGCCGAACTGCCCGGCGGGAGCGGGGCGGTCGCGCTCGCGGCGTGCTGGCAGGTCGCGTCCGACAGCGGCTCCGGTCTGGCGGCCGGGCTGGACCGGGTCGCCGAGGCCCTGCGTGGCGAGCACGCGCTCGCCGAGGAGATCGAGGGGGAGCTGGCGGGGCCGCGTACGACGATCTCCGTCCTGGCGGTGCTGCCCGCGGCCGGGCTGGTGCTCGGGGTCGCGCTCGGGGCGCGGCCGGTGGACGTCCTGCTGCACACAACGGCCGGACTCGGCTGTCTGGCGGCCGGGGTGGCCCTGGAGGCGGTGGGCCTGGTGTGGATGGCGCGGATCGTCCGGGCGGCCTCGGTGGGAGCCCTGGGCGGTACGGCGGGCGGTGGGCGGCCCGTCGGTGGCGGGTCCGACCGGGTGGACGCGGGCGGCTGGCGCTGCGGAATCTCGCGGACGCGGGGCCGGGGCGGGGTGCCGAGTGGTGCGTTCCGGGAGGAGGCGATGTCGAGGTGACGGCGGGAGCCGACTGGGCCGCTCGGGGGCTGGTGGTGGCGGCAGGGGGGTTGCTCCTGTGGCAGTGGGTGGCGAGGGGTGTGATTCGGCGCAGACGGGCGGCGGCCTGGTGCCGACCTGCGCCTGGCAAGCAAGGCGCGCCGGAAGGCCTGTTGGGTCGGACCGGTCCGACCGGAGGGGTCGGTGGGCTTGCCGGGCGGCGGTGGCCGGGGCCTCGCCGACGGGGTGCGACGGCTGGGCGGTCAGGGCGGTCAGGGCGGTCAGGGCACTCGGGGCGTTCAGGGCGGGTGGCGGTCGCGGCCGGCGCGGGGCTCGGAGTGGCCCTGGTGTTGGGCGGCGGAGGCGGTCTGGCGGCAGGCGCCCTGCTTGCGGCGGGTCTGTACCGGGGGCTCTCCAAGGCCCGCTCCCCGGAGGAGCGGCGGATCGTTCTGGAAGAGGAGCGATTGACCCGGCAGCTTCCGCTGACCGCCGAGCTGCTGGCGGCGTGCCTTGGATCCGCAGCCTCGCCGGCCCTGGCGGTCGGGGCGGTCGGCCGGAGCGTGGGGGCGCCCATGGGGCCCCGGCTGGTGGCCATCTCGGCCGAACTGGCCCTGGGTGCCCCGCCGGAGGTCTGCTGGACCAGGCTCGGCGAGGAGCGCCCGGCGCTGGCACCGCTGGCCGGCTGTCTGGTCAGGACGAGCCTCAGCGGGGCTCCGGCGGCGGAGGCCCTGACCGGGCTGGCGCACGGCAGACGGGCGGCGGCCGGCCGGGCGGCGCACACCCGGATCCGTCGTGCCGGAGTGATCGCCACGGCACCGCTGGGGCTCTGCTTCCTCCCGGCGTTCGTCCTGATCAGTGTCGTCCCGGTGGTGATCGGCCTCACCACCTCCTTCGCGAAAGGAATCTGACGCCACCTCAATTCATGTGCAGTGAGGCTTGGTTGGTGAGGCCTGGCTGTAGAGGGCCGGGCTGGACATCGCAGCGGCGCGGCGTTCCGCGTCGCCAACACGAGGAGAAGAGACCATGGCTGTAGTGATCACGCCCAAGACCGTCACCGGGCCGCCGGCCCGGCACCTGCTCGGGCTGTGTCGTCGCCGGGGCCGCCTGGTGGGCGGCCGGATCCGGCGGGCGGCCCGCCGTAGGAGCAGGTCGGATGCCGGAATGACCACGGCCGAGTACGCGGTCGGCACGCTCGGGGCCTGTGCCCTGGCCGCCGGCCTGTACAAGGTGGTCACCAGCGAGGCCGTCACCGGCGCGCTGACCGAGCTGCTGAACCGGGCGCTTCATGCGGCGTGACGGCCGCCCGTCGGGCCGGGCAGGTCGGGCGGGCCGGGTGGGCCGGGCGACCGGGGCGGCGAGGCGCCGCCGCGGTGGCGACGCGGGCTTCGCCACGGCGGAGACCGCGGTGGCTCTGCCGGCGCTGGTGCTGCTCGCCGCGATGCTGATCTGGGCGGTGCTCGCGGCCGCCGCCCAGATCCGGTGCGTGGACGCGGCACGTGTCGGTGCCAGAGCGGCGGCGCGGGGGGAGGCGGACCCTGCGGCGCTCGCCCGCTCGGCCGCCCCGCCCGGAGCGGACGTACGGGTCGTCGTGGACGCCGGCACCGTCCGGGTCGCCGTGGACGCGCCGTGCCCGGCTCCCGGGCAGCTCGCCGCGCTCCTCTCGGTGCGGCTGGGTGCGGCCGCCGTGGCGGCGCGGGAGGACACCCTGGTGGGCGGCGGAGGAGGTGCCGGGCCATGGCCCTCCTGAGCCCGGTGAAGGCGGCGCTGCGTCGGGCGACGGGCGCTCGTACGGCCCGCACCGCTGCGGCGGGGCGTGGGCCCGACGCGGGCTCCGCGACGGTCCTGCTGGTCGCGTTCGCGGTGCTCGGCTGTGCGGTGTTCACGGCGACGCTCTCGGTCGGCGCGGTGATCGGGGCCCGGCACCGGGCGGAGTCCGCCGCCGACCTGGCGGCGCTCGCTGCGGCGGGTCGGCTGCTGGTCGACCCGGACGGCGGGTGCGGCCGGGCGGCCGCGATCGCCGCCGCACAGGCGGCCACGGTGGCGGCCTGCACGGTGGACCGGGAGGCGGACGCCGTCGAGGTGGTGGCCGAGGTGCCGGTCGGGGCGCTGCCCGTGCGCCTGGTGGTCGGTCCGGCACGCGCCCGGGCCCGGGCCGGACCGATCCGAGGGGCGGTCACAACGGCGGACGACCAGCTCGGGACGGCGGGTGGCTCATGAGCCTTCGGCGATGGGCCCCTCCTGGTCGGCGGGGCCTTGCGGGTCGGCGGGGGCGCCTGGTCCGTACTGCTCGGGCCCGGGCTGCTCCGGCTCGCTCTGTTTGGGTCCGCTCGGGTCAGCTGGGCCAGGCCCCGTCTCGGCTGCCGCCCCCGTCTCGGCTGCCGCCCCCGCCGGGGCGCCGGCCAGCAGCACCTCCAGCAGTCGGACGGCGGCGGCCTTGTCCAGCGGATCGTTCCCGTTGCCGCACTTGGGCGACTGCACGCAGGAGGGGCAGCCGCGTTCGCACTCACAGGAGGCGATCGCGTCCCGGGTGGCCGTCAGCCACTGCTGGGCCCGCTGGAAGCCGCGCTCGGCGAAGCCGGCCCCGCCGGGGTGGCCGTCGTAGACGAACACGGTGGGCAATCGGGTGTCGGGGTGCAGCGGTACCGAGACCCCTCCGATGTCCCAGCGGTCGCAAGTGGCGAACAGCGGCAGCAGACCGATGGATGCGTGCTCGGCGGCGTGGGCGGCGCCGGGCAGCTGGTCGAGCGGGATGTCCGCGTCGAGCAGCTGGTCCTCGGTGACGGACCACCAGACCGCCCGGGTGCGCAGGGTGCGGGGCGGCAGGTCGAGTTTGGTCTCGCCCATGATCTCCCCGGTGGAGATCCGCTTGCGGAGGTAGCCGACCACCTGGTTGACCACCTCGACGGAGCCGAAGCAGAGCCGGCCCTCGCCCCAGTCGACGGTGGTGTCGGTGGAGAGCACGGAGATGGAGGTGATGTCGCGGGCGGACGTCGTGTAGGGCGGATCGGCCGGTTCGACCAGGGCGACCGAGCTGTCCAGATCGAGCTCCCGGACGAGATAGCTGCGCCCCCGGTGGAGGTGGACGGCTCCGGTGTGGACGGTGGTGTGGGCGGCCGAGGCGTCCACCGTGCCGAGCAGTCGGCCGGTCGGGGACTCGACGATCTGCACCGGGTTGCCGCCGCTGCCGCGCAGGTCGACGGCGTCGACGGCCCGTTCGCGGCGGGTCCAGTACCAGGAGCCGTCGGTCCGGCGGCGGAGCAGTCCGCGCTGTTCCAGTATCGGCAGCAGCGGGCCGCTCGACGGGCCGAACAGCTCCAGATCGGCGTCGGTGAGGGGCAGCTCGGCGGCGGCCGCGCACAGGTGCGGGGCGAGGACGTGCGGATTGTCGGGGTCGAGCACGGTGGCCTCGACGGGGGTGGCGAACAGGGCCTCCGGGTGGTGCACGAGGTAGGTGTCCAGCGGATCGTCCCGGGCGATCAGGATGGCGAGCGCCCCTTGGGCCTCGCGTCCGGCCCGCCCGGCCTGCTGCCAGAGCGAGGCCCGGGTGCCGGGGTACCCGGCCATCAGGACGGCGTCCAGACCGGAGATGTCGACGCCGAGTTCGAGAGCGGAGGTGGAGGCGAGGCCCAGCAGCCGGCCGGTCTGCAGATCTCGTTCGAGTGCCCGGCGCTCGTCGGCGAGGTAGCCGCCGCGGTAGGCGGCCACCCGGTCGGCGAGCGGTCGGCCGAGCTGGTCCTGGGTCTGGAGGGCGACGAGTTCGGCCGAGCGCCGGGAGCGGACGAAGACGACGGTACGGGTCTGCTGCTCGACCAGGTCGGTCAGCAGATGGGCGGCCTCGGCGGTGGCGGTCCTGCGGACGGGTGCGCCGTGCTCGCCGACGTTCTCGGTGAGCGGCGGCTCCCAGAGCCCGAAGACCATCGGGCCGCGCGGCGATGCGTCCTCGGTGACGGCCTCGGCCGGCAGTCCGGTGAGGCGTCGGGCGGTGGCGGCCGGGTCCGCGGTGGTGGCCGAGGCGAGCATGAACGTGGGCGAGGAGCCGTACCGGGCGCAGATCCGGCGCAGCCGCCGCAACACCTGGGCGACGTGCGAGCCGAAGACGCCCCGGTAGCTGTGGCACTCGTCGACGACCACGTAGCGGAGTGTCTTGAGGAAGGAGGCCCAGCGCGGATGGGCGGGCAGGATGCCGCGGTGCAGCATGTCCGGGTTGGTCAGCACGTACGAGGCGTACTGGCGGACCCACTCGCGCTCCTCGGGCGGGGTGTCGCCGTCGTAGAGGGCGGCCCGGACCCGGGGCGGGGCGAGTTCGGCGGCCCGGCGGCGCTGGTCGGCGGCCAGCGCCTTGGTGGGGGCGAGGTAGAGCGCGGTGGCGCCGCGCCCGTTCCTGGCCTCGGTGCCGTCCAGCAGGTCGCTGAGCACGGGGGCGAGGTAGCCGAGCGACTTGCCCGAGGCGGTGCCTGTGGCGATCACCACAGTATGGCCGGTTTTGGCCAGTTTCATGGCCTCTGCCTGATGGGCCCAGGGCCGTTCCACGCCCAGGGCCAGGGCGGATGCCACGATCTCCGGTCGGATCGAGTCGGGCCAGGGCGAATAACGGGCCGGTCGGGCGGGAAGGTGCTCCGTATGGGTGAGCCGGTCCGATCGCCCCCGGGTGGTGGACAGGGTCGCGAGCAGTGCCTCGGGCAGGCTGTGACGGGGCGGCATGAGGACCCAGTGTGTCACCGGCGTGACGGAGAATCGTCGTAAGCCATCGTGCGGTCATGGTCGCAGGTGGTTGAATGTGGCCGTGACGGCCGTACGGCCGGGGGTCGCAGCGCTGAGGCTTGCCACGCGTTGGCTGGGCGTGCCCGGGGCTCGTGACCATGCGGTGGCGGCCGTCCGGCCGAGGATCGCAATGACGTAGCAAGGCAAGGTGCTGGAGGTTCCGTGGACCTGTCCCTGTCGACCCGTACAGTCGGCGATCGCACGGTCGTCGAGGTTGGCGGCGAGATCGATGTGTACACCGCCCCGAAGCTGCGGGAGCAGCTGGTCGAGCTCGTCAACGACGGCAACTACCACCTCGTCGTCGACATGGAGGGCGTGGACTTCCTCGACTCGACCGGCCTGGGTGTGCTGGTGGGCGGTCTCAAGCGTGTGCGTGCCCACGAGGGTTCGCTGCGCCTGGTCTGCAACCAGGAGCGCATTCTGAAGATCTTCCGGATCACCGGTCTGACCAAGGTCTTCCCGATCCACACCTCCGTGGAGGACGCGGTCAACTCGACCGACTGATGTGGCCGGGCCGGCCGCTTCGGTCGGCCCGTCCGAATTCATGCGTCCGGGTCGCCGGGGCCTTGGTGCCCCGGCCGATCCCGGTCGCCCCAGGGCCGGTGTCCACCGGCCCGCGGGGGCCGCATGTCCGGCCCCGGTCGGAGTACCCCGAGGGGGAGAGATGGCAACCGTCGAACTTCGATTCAGCGCGCTTCCCGAGCACGTCCGAACGGCCCGGCTGGTCGCCGCGGCAGTCGCCAGACGCGCGGGGGTGGACGAGTCGGTGCTCGACGAGGTGCGGCTCGCCGTCGGTGAGGCGTGCTCCCGTGCCGTAGGGCTGCACCAGCGCGGCGGTATCACCGGCGCGGTCCGGGTGGCGCTCACCGATCAGGAGAAGCGTTTCCTCATTGAGGTCGAGGATGAGGCCGGCCCTGCCACGGTTCCGGCCTCCGGCACCGCCGAGGCCGTGGACCCGGACGAGGACACCCTGGGCCTCGCCGTCATCACCGGCCTGGTGGAGGACCTGGAGGTCACCAACGGCGCCGATGGCGGCCTGATCCGGATGAGCTGGCCGGTCTCGGCCGACACCGCGGCGGTCTGACGCCCCGGTGCCCTGACGCCCCGGTACCGCCCTGATGTCCTGACGTACCGGTGCCCCGGCAGTGCCCCGATGCTTCCCGGTGAGCTGTGCCTGCGGTGGGCCGGGCTCTCCGGGCTGTCGGCATTGACAAACTGTTGAGCCGGGCGGTTCCCTGCTCTTGGCACGACCGGATCCGATCCGTCTCCGGACGATCGGATCCTCGTTGGACAAGAGGGACATCCCATGCGGATACGCATTCTGTGGCCTGCCGGGCAGGCGACCGCCACGCTCGACCCCACGCCCACCGCCGACGCGCTCTGGGCCGCGCTCCCGATCAGTTCCTCGGCGAGCACCTGGGGCGAGGAGGTCTACTTCGAGACCCCGGTCAGTGTGCCCCGCGAGGACGGCGCCCAGCAGGTGGTGGAGCCCGGCACGGTGGCGTTCTGGACCGACGGGGACAGCCTGGCGCTGCCCTACGGGCCGACGCCGGTCTCCCGGGACGGCGAGTGCCGACTGGCCAGTCCGTGCAACGTACTCGGCGCGCTGGACGGGGATGCCGGAGTGCTGCGCACCGTCCGGCCGGGGGATCCGATCCGGGTCGAACGCGTCTGAGGGAGCGCCGGCGGCGCGGGCCGGGCGCATGGGCCCGGCGGGCGGGGCGGCCGGGGCGGGCGGGAACCGGAGGGTGCCGGGCGGCCGTGTAGGTTCGCAGTTCGACGATCGAACCGAAAGGGCTCTCCCGGTGAACAAGCGACTGCTGGCCGTACCCGCGCTCGGCGCGCTGCTCGCGTTCGGCGCCGTCGGCTGCGGCGACGACAACAGCAAGCAGCTGGAGTCCTGGGCGGCGAACGTCTGCGGCGCGGCCAAGGACCCGATCGCCCAGGCGCAGACCGCCCTGACGGACACCGGCCAGGTGAAGACCGGCGAGTCCCCGGCCGATCTGCAGAAGCGGCTCTCGACGGACATCGGGCGGCTGGCGAAGACCAACCAGCAGATCGCCGAGGCGATCAACTCGGCCGGGGCGCCGAAGGTCGACGAGGGCGCGAACCTCCAGAAGGACACCGTCGCCGAGCTGAACAAGGCGGCGGACGGCTACCTGGAGGTCCAGAAGAAGCTGGACGCGCTGTCCAACGGCGACCAGGCGAAGTTCGCGGACGGTCTGCGCAGCGTCGCCGACCAGGTGCAGCAGCTGTCCTCGCTGTCCACCCAGGCGCAGGGCAAGCTGCAGCGCGGCGAGCTCGGTGCCGCCATGGCCAAGCAGGAGGGCTGCAAGCCGGGGGCGGCCGCCGCCGCCCCGACGGGTGGCGCGAGTGGCGCCCCCGCGACCGGGGCTGCCCCCGGCACACCCGCTCCGGGCGCGACGGACACCGCGAGCCCGGCGGCCACGGACCCCGCCGCCACGCCGGCCCCGCCTGCTCCGGCGCCCTCCACCCCGGCACCCTCCGCGAGCTGACCCGGGCACTCTCCGCGAGCTGACCGCGGCGCGGAAGCGCGGAGGACCGGCAGGACGCGGGCTACCAGGACAGGGGCCACCACACCCCGGTCGGCCTCCCGGCCGACCGGGGCGTTCGCGCTGCCCCGGTGCGCGCGGGCCCGGTACCCGCCGACGGGCCGTCTCCGAAGGGGCTCCGAGGAGGCTCCGGGGCGGCTTCCGGACAGCCCTGCGCCGGGGTGGCCGGGCCGGTCCGGGTGGGTGGGGGTGGTGGGGCGGGGGACAATGGCGGGGTGATCAGTAGCCCCGTTCTCGACCCCACCCGCCTCGCCAAGTTGCGCGAGGCGCTGCTCGCCGCCTCCTACACCGCCGACGGGTGTCTCGATCTGCTCGGCCCCACCGGGTACGCGGCACTGGCCCGCAGTGAGGCGGTGCCGGCGCTGCGCGCGACCCGCGGCGGGAGCCCGCTGGAGACGCTGGTGCGGCTCTTCCTGCTGCAGCAGCCGGTGCCGTACCGGGCGGCCGCCGCCGCGCTGCCGGTCGAGGACTGCCTGGCCGACGGCTGGCTGCGCTCGGACGGCGAGTTGGTCCGGGCCACCGTGGACGTCCGCCCGTACGCCAACGAGGTCGCCGGGCTGCCGAGTTCGGACGCCTGGGTGGTCTCCGACCTGGGCTGCGCGGTCGGCGGCGCGGGCGGGATCGGCTCCGGGGAGACCGCGCACGGCGTGGCCCGCAAGGACCTGGTGCTCGGTGTCGGCGGCGCGTCCACCACGCTGGCCAACATCAGCGTGCGTCGCCCGGTCCGGGAGGCACTGGACCTCGGTTCGGGCTCCGGGGTGCAGGCGCTGCACGCCGCCCGGCACGCCCAGCGGGTCACCGCCACCGACCTCAACCCGCGCGCGCTGCGGTTCACCGAGCTGACCCTCGCGCTGTCCGGTTTCGAGAACACCGAGGTCGCCGTCGGCAGCCTCTTCGAGCCGGTCGGGGAGCGGAAGTTCGACCTGATCGTCTCCAACCCGCCGTTCGTGATCTCGCCCGGCGGCCGGTTCACCTACCGGGACGGCGGGATGGCCGGCGACGACCTCTGCCGCAGCCTGGTCCGCGGCGCGGCCGCCCGTCTGGAGCCGGGCGGTTACTGCCAGCTGCTCGCCAACTGGCAGCACGTCAAGGGCGAGGACTGGCACGACCGGCTGGCCGGCTGGGTCGCGGGCACCGGACTGGACGCCTGGGTCGTCCAGCGGGAGGTCCAGGACGTCGCCCAGTACGCCGAGTTGTGGCTGCGTGACGGCGGCGACCACCGGGGCCCCGGTGGCGACTACCAGGCCCGGTACGGGGAGTGGCTGGACGCCTTCGAGGCGGGCGGCGTCGAGGGGATCGGCTTCGGCTGGATCACCCTGCGGGCGAGCGGTGCCGAGCGGCCGACCGTGCGGGTGGAGGAGTGGCCGCACCCGGTCGAGCAGCCGCTCGGCCCGCACATCGACGAGTGGTTCGCCCGCCAGGACTTCCTGCGTGCGCAGGACGACGCCGGGTTGCTCGCGGCCCGGTACCTGTTGGCCGACGAGGTGGTCCAGGAGCAGGTCGGAGCGCCGGGGGCGGAGGATCCGGAGCATGTGATCCTGCGTCACAACCGCGGCATGCGGCGGGCCACCAAGGTGGACACGGTGGGGGCGGGGTTCGTCGGCGTCTGCGACGGGACGCTGGCGGCCGGCGAGATCGTGGACGCGATCGCGCAGCTGCTCGGCGAGGACCGGGTGGTGCTGCGGGACCGGGTGCCGGAGTCGCTGCGGCTGCTCACCGAGCAGGGCTTCATCCGGCCGGTTCTGTGACGGTTGGCGCTGTGGCGGGTCGGCGGTCGTAGCGGCGCCGGTGCTCCGGCCTGCCGGCGGTCCGCGCGGACCGTCCCGACCGTCCGGTTCACCTTGCCGTAGTCCCTGATTCGTCCGCCGGTCGCCGGACATCTGTCCTTCGTTGGTCCGCTGCTGTGAGGCTCTCTGTCCACAGGCTGTGGACAAAGGCGGTGGACAGAGCCGCCGGACGGGGCCGGTGAAGGAAGCGGGGGCCAGCGGTGGAGACGACGACCGAGATGGTGGGCGGCGTGGTGCTCGCGCTCTTCGGCGGCGCCCTGCTGCTCTGGTGCGCCGCCGAAGTGCGCCTTCGCCACCTTGTGCGCCGCCGAGGGGTTTCGGCGGTCGCCAAGGTGGTCGCCGAGGCCGACGCCCACGGCGAGCTCGACAGCGCGCCGCTGCTCTCCTTCTCCGCACCGGCGTCGGTCGGCGGCCCGGGGGCGAAGCGGTGCGCCGAGGTGGTGCTCGCCAGGCCGCGCGGCCACACCCCGCTGCGCCGACCGTCCCGGTTCGCGCCCGGTGCCTCGATACGGATCGCCTACGATCCGGTCCGGCCGAGCCGGGTGGTGCTGGCGGCGGCCGAGACGCCCCGCGCGGCGGTGGTGGACCTGCTGTGGACGACGCTCGGCGCGGGCTGCCTGGCCGCGGGGGCGTGCCTGCTGGTCGCCGGGTTCACCCGCTGACCTGCTCCGACTCGGCCGGAAGACCGGCCGGAAGACCGGAAGGCAGGCGGGCCGTCCGGCGGACCGGCACGTCCGGCCGCAGGCTGCCGTCCACCGGACCCCGGGCGGTCGGCCGCGGGGCCCCAGGGCTGACGATTTTCCGTTGACAGATTTTGAAATCCGTCATTCCATCCTTCGAAACCCGCCGAAGCCCCCCTCCACGGGGCGCGAAGCTCCATCATCGGGTTACCGTTCGAGTGGCGTCGGTCGGCCTTGCCGGTGAAAAAGCGGGATCCGTCCGTTTGACAAGGGTGGCCGGGGTACGGTCACACTCCGCTGGTGGGGTCGTCGTACAGCGGCAGCCCCGGGACGGCGGAGGGGTCGGGCGGAGCGCAGCCCGTGCTGCCAGCGCCGACCAGCTCAGATAACGACCGGGAGAGAAGAGCGAAGGTGTCCCCGAGCAGCGAGACCGCGCACGGACAGCGACTCGTCATTGTCGAGTCGCCGGCCAAGGCGAAGACGATCAAGGGCTACCTTGGCCCCGGCTACATCGTCGAGGCGAGCGTCGGGCACATCCGCGACCTGCCCAGCACGGCGGCCGAGGTGCCGGACAAGTACACCGGCGAGGTACGCCGCCTCGGCGTCGACGTCGACCACGACTTCGCTCCCATCTACGTGGTCAACGCGGACAAGAAGTCCCAGGTCAGCAAGCTGAAGTCACTGCTTGCGGAGTCCGACGAGCTCTTCCTCGCCACCGATGAGGACCGCGAGGGCGAGGCCATCGCGTGGCACCTCCAGCAGGTGCTCAAGCCCAAGGTGCCGGTGCACCGGATGGTGTTCCACGAGATCACCAAGTCGGCGATCCAGGAGGCCGTGGCCAACCCGCGCGAGCTGAACCAGCGCCTGGTCGACGCCCAGGAGACCCGCCGCATCCTCGACCGCCTCTACGGCTTCGAGGTCTCGCCGGTGCTGTGGAAGAAGGTCATGCCGAAGCTGTCGGCGGGCCGCGTGCAGTCCGTCGCGACCCGTCTGGTGGTCGAGCGGGAGCGCGAGCGGATGGCCTTCCGCTCCGCGTCCTACTGGGACCTGGTCGCCACCTTCGGCACCGGCCGCACCCCGGCGGACTCCGCCAACCCGGAGACCTTCGGTGCCCGGCTGTCCGCCGTCGACGGCAAGCGGATCGCCAGCGGCCGCGACTTCGGCTCGAACGGCCAGCTGAAGGCCGGCAGCGCCAACACCCTGCACCTGGACGAGCAGGCCGCCCGGACGCTGGTCGCCGCCCTGGAGCAGACCGCGTTCGCGGTGCGCAGCGTCGAGTCCAAGCCGTACCGCCGCTCGCCCTACGCGCCGTTCCGCACCACCACGCTCCAGCAGGAGGCCAGCCGCAAGCTGGGCTTCGGCGCCAAGCGGACCATGCAGGTGGCCCAGAAGCTGTACGAGAACGGCTTCATCACCTATATGCGTACCGACTCCACCACGCTGTCGGAGACCGCGATCACGGCCGCCCGTGCGCAGGTCACCCAGCTCTACGGGGCCGACTACCTGCCGGACGCGCCGCGCACGTACGCCAGCAAGGTCAAGAACGCGCAGGAGGCGCACGAGGCCGTCCGCCCCTCCGGCGACCGCTTCCGCACCCCCGCCGAGACCGGTCTGAGCGGCGACGACTTCCGGCTGTACGAGCTGATCTGGATGCGCACCGTCGCCTCCCAGATGAAGGACGCGGTCGGCCAGTCCGTCACCGTCAAGGTCGGCGGCCGCGCCGCGGACGGCCGGGACGCCGAGTTCTCCGCCTCCGGCAAGATCATCACCTTCCACGGCTTCCTCAAGGCCTACGTCGAGGGCGCCGACGACCCGAACGCCGAGCTGGACGACCGCGAGCGCCGGCTGCCCCAGGTCACCGAGGGCGACCCGCTGGCCGCCGAGCAGCTCACCCCGGAGGGCCACGCCACCAAGCCGCCGGCCCGCTACACCGAGGCCTCGCTGGTCAAGGAGCTGGAGGACCGGGAGATCGGCCGCCCCTCCACCTACGCCTCGATCATCGACACCATCATCGGCCGCCGCTACGTCTTCAAGAAGGGGACGGCGCTGGTGCCGTCGTTCCTCTCCTTCGCGGTGGTCAACCTGCTGGAGAAGCACTTCGGCCGACTGGTCGACTACGACTTCACCGCGAAGATGGAGGACGACCTCGACCGGATCGCGGCCGGCGAGGCGCAGTCCGTGCCGTGGCTGAAGCGCTTCTACTTCGGTGAGGGCGAGGGCCACGCCACCGGCGGCGCCGCCGAGGCCGGCAACGGCGACGGCGACCACTTGGGCGGTCTGAAGGAGCTGGTCACCGACCTCGGCGCGATCGACGCCCGGGAGATCAGCTCGTTCCGGATCAGCGACGACCTCACCCTGCGGGTCGGCCGCTACGGCCCCTACGTCGAGCGCGCCTCCACCGTCGAGGGCGAGCCCGGCCAGCGCGCCGACATCCCCGACGAGCTGCCGCCGGACGAGCTCACCGTCGAGCTGGCCGAGGAGCTGCTGGCCAAGCCCAGCGGTGACTTCGAGCTCGGCCCGGACCCGGTCAGCGGGAACATGCTGGTCGCCAAGGACGGCCGGTACGGCCCCTACGTGACCGAGATCCTGCCCGAGGGCACGCCGAAGACCGGCAAGAACGCCGTCAAGCCGCGCACCGCCTCCCTGCTGCAGTCCATGGCGCTGGACACCGTCACCCTGGCGGACGCGCTCCAGCTGCTCTCGCTGCCGCGGGTGGTCGGCGTGGACCAGGAGGGCGTGGAGATCACCGCGCAGAACGGCCGCTACGGCCCGTACCTCAAGCGCGGCACCGACTCCCGCTCGCTCACCAGCGAGGAGCAGATGTTCACGGTCACCCTTGAGGAGGCCCTGGCCATCTACGCCCAGCCCAAGCAGCGCGGCCGGGCCGCCGCCGCGCCGCCGCTCAAGGAGCTGGGCACCGACCCGGTCAGCGAGCGCCCGGTCGTGGTGAAGGACGGCCGCTTCGGCCCGTACGTGACCGACGGCGAGACCAACGCGACCCTGCGCAAGGACGACGAGGTCGAGACGATCACGCCGGAGCGCGGCTACGAGCTGCTCGCCGAGAAGCGGGCCCGCGGACCGGTGAAGAAGACCGCGAAGAAGGCCCCGGCGAAGAAGACCACCGCCACGGCCAAGAAGACCGCGACGAAGAAGACGGCCACCGCCAAGACGGCCGCCAAGAAGACGACCACGGCCAAGACCGCGACGGCCAAGAAGACGGCCGCCAAGAAGACCGCCGCGAGCAAGGCCGCCGCCACCGACGAGGGCTGACCCTCCGCCAGTGGCACCGGGCCCGCGTCTCCTCCGGGAGGCGCGGGCCCGTGGTCTGTGGACGGACTTGTGCGCGGAGCGTCACAACCCTGCAATGAGGGCGATCCGGAGGGCCGCTCACCCTTTTGCGGCAACCGCCGACCGCTACGCTGACGGTATGACGAGCGAGGAGCAGCCCACCCCCAGCGCCGCCGCGGCCGCCAGAGCGGGCACACCCGATCTGCCCGAGGTCGCGCCCGCCGGGACCCCCGGGGAGCGGGCCCGCGCGCTGCTGCGGCTGCGCCCGTACCGCCGGCTCTGGACCACCCAGCTGATCGGCGGCACCGCCGACCGGCTCGGCCTGCTGGTCCTGCTCGCGCTGACCGTGATCGCCGCCGCGCTCGGCGGGCGGTTCGGTGACCTGCCGCGCAGCCTGGCCTTCGCGGTCGCCGCCGTCTTCGCGGCCCGGCTGGCCGCCACCGTGCTGTTCGGCGCCGCCCTGCTCGGGCCCGTGCACCAGCTGCTCGGCGGCCCGCTGGACCGCCGCTGGACGATGCTCGGCGCGGACGCGCTGCGCGCCGTGCTGATCGGCCTCGCGCCCTGGTGGATCGTCTGGCTGGGCTCCGGCCCGAAGTCCTCCGGTGCCACCTACGCGCTGCTCGCCACCGTCTTCGTGACCGGCGCCGCCGAGCGGGTCTGGGCGATCGCCAAGGACGCCGCCGTCCCCGGCCTGCTGCCGCCCGCGAACCCGTACGCGCCGGCCGCCGAGCGGCGCCCGTCCGCCGCGAACCTGGACACCGTCCGGACGCTGGACCTGCGCACCGGCTGGGCCACCGTGCCGCTGGCCGCCGCCGCGCTGATCGGGCTGACCCTGGTCAACAACGTCTTCGCGGCGCTCGGCTCGGACTGGCTGCGGCTCCACCAGACGACCTTCGCCGCCCTCGGTGCGGCCGGCCTGTTCGCCGCCTCGGCCGTCCGGTTGTACCTCCAGACGCTGCCCGGCGGCCGGGTGTCCACCGCTCCGCGCTCCCCGCTGCAGGGCCTGCGGGCGCCGGTCGACGCCACCCCCGGCCCCGCGCTGGCCAAGGGCCGCACCGGCTCCGCCCCCTACTTCACCTTCGCCGTCGCCGCCGGGTACGCCTCGATGGCCGGTGTCGCCGCGCTGGCGCTGCTGACCGCCGTCGAGCACCGGGCCGGGCCGATCGGCTACGGCCTGCTGGTGCTCGCCGCCGCCGGGGCGCCCGCGCTGGGCGTCCGGCTGACCCGGGCCACGCTGCCCGCGCTGTCCCGCCGCCGGCTGCTCGCCCTCGCCCTGCTGACCGAGGGCGTGGCGCTGATCCTGGCCGGCCTGGTGCTGGACTTCGTCCTCGTCCTGCTGCTCACCGTGCTGGCCGGCCTGGCCGCCGGGATCGTCATCTCGACCGGGCGCACCCTGCTCGCCCAGGAGGTCGAGGAGGCGCGGCTGCCGAAGGTCGTCGAGCACCTGTACGCGGTGCTGCGCGCCGTGGTGGGCGCCGCGCTGGTGGCCGTCCCGCTGATCGCGGCCGGGTACGGGGACGTCGAGTACGGCACCGTCGAGCCGGGCTCCTTCACCTTCATCCACGGCGGCGCGGCCCTGGCCGTCGCCACCGCCGGACTGCTGACCCTCGTCCTCGCGGCCGTCGTACTGCTCAGGACCGACGACCGGCGCGGCACCGCCCCGTTCGGCCGCGACCTGGTGGACGCCGTCCGCGGCGGCACCGGGCTCCCCGCGCACCGCACCACCGGCACCGGGTTCTTCATCGCCCTGGAGGGCGGCGACGGCGCCGGCAAGTCCACCCAGTCCCAGGCGCTCGCCGAGTGGATCCGCGGCAAGGGCCACGAGGTGGTGCTCACCCGCGAGCCCGGCGGCAGCCCGGTCGGCCAGCGGCTGCGCGGCCTGGTCCTGGACGTCGGCAACACCGGCCTGTCGCACCGCGCCGAGGCGCTGATCTACGCGGCGGACCGCGCCGAGCACGTCGAGAACGTCATCCGGCCCGCGCTGGCCCGGGGCGCCGTGGTCATCACCGACCGCTACATGGACTCCTCCATCGCCTACCAGGGCGCCGGCCGCGACCTGGCGGCCACCGAGGTGGCCCGGATCTCGCGCTGGGCGACCGGCGGGCTGGTGCCGGACCTCACCGTGGTCCTGGACGTCGACCCGACCAAGGCGCGGGAGCGGTTCACCGAGGCGCTGGACCGGCTGGAGTCCGAGCCGACCGAGTTCCACCAGCGGGTGCGGGCCGGCTTCCTCGCCCTGGCGGCCGCCGACCCGGCGCGCTACCTGGTCGTCGACGGCAGCCAGCAGCCCGGCTTCGTCACCACCGCGATCCGCCACCGGCTCGACCGCGAGCTGCCGCTCTCCGAGCAGGAGAAGGCCGCCCGCGCCGAGCAGGAGCGGCTGGCCCGCGAGGAGGCCGAGCGCCGCGCCGCCGAGGAGGCCCGGCAGAAGGCCGAGGCGGAGGCCGCCGAGCGCAAGCGGCAGGAGGTGCTGGAGCAGCTCCGGGCCGAGCAGGCGGAGAAGGAGCGGCTGGCCAAGGAGGAGGCCGAGCGGGTCGCCGCCGAGGCGGCGCGCAAGGCGGCCGAGGAGGCCCGGCGCAGGGCCGAGGAGGAGGCCCGTCGGCGCGCCGAGGAGGAGGCGAAGCGGCGTGCCGCAGAGGAGGAGCGGCTGGCCCGTGAGGAGGCCGAGCGGCGGCGGCTCGCCGAGGAGGCGGCCGCCCAGGCGGAGCTCCAGCGGCAGCGGGAGCTGGCGCGCGAGGAGCAGCGGCGCCGGGCCGAGGAGGCCCTGCAGCGGGCCGAGGAGGCCAGGCTGGCGCAGGCCGCCGCGCTGGCTGCGGCCGCGGCCGCAGCCGCGAGCACGGCGGACCGGGCGGACGCCGCTCCGGCGGGTGCCCCCGGTAACGACGTGACGACCGAGCTGCGGGTGCGGCCCGTCGACGACGCGACCCAGGAGATCTCCGAGCGGGACCGCCGGGCGGCCGTGCGGGCGGCGCAGGCCGCCGGACCGGCTCCGGCCGCGCCCCCGGCGCACTCCCCGGTGGACGCGACGGCGAAGCTGCCGGTCGTCCCCGCGGTGCCGGCGGACGAGACGGCCGTACTGCCCCGGGTGCCCGCCGACGAGACGGCGGTGCTGCCCCGGGTGCCCACGGCGGACGCCGACCGGACCTCGGTGCTGCCCCGGGTCGAGGACGACCGCCCGGCCGCCTCGGCGCCGCCCGCCGACCGCGTCCCGCCGGGCCTCTGGCGGGAGGACCAGGCCGCCGTGGACGGCGGCACCCGCGAGCTGCCGGTGGTCGAGGAGCAGCCGTCGGCCGTCGAGCCGCGACCCCGGCCGTCCTGGGCCGAGGAGACCCCGATGGACGACCTGCCGAGCCTGACCGACACCCTGCTCGGCTCCCGCGACGAGTGGTCGCGGCTGCAGCACGGCGCCGCCGACCCGCGCCCGCAGGACCCGCGCCCGCAGGACCCGCGCCCGCAGGACCCGCGCGCGCCGCAGCCGGGCGCCCGGGCCGAGGAGCAGGGCGACGGCAAGGGCAAGGGCCGCCGCTGGCGCCGGGGCTGAGCCCCGACGGTTCGACCGACGGGCGGTGCGGCCGGGGCGGGTGCTCCGGCGGCACCGCCCGCCGTCGTACCGGGCACGTATGCTCGACCGCGGGGAGCCGCGCCGTCCGTGGCGCCCGCGCCGCCCGGGTCAGGACGGCCCGAATGGGGGCGGTCCGCACCGCGGCGGCCCCTGCCGTGACGGTCCGTACCGCTGTTCGTACCGTCGTTTGTATCGCCGTTCGTACCGAGCTTGGGAGCAGCAGTGGCCGTCTGGGACGACCTGGTGGGCCAGGACCGGGTGGTCGAGCAGCTGACCGCCGCCGCCCGGGCGGCCGGGGCGACGGCCGCCGCCGGGCGCGGCGCCGGGCCCGAGCCGGGCGGCAACGCCTCGCTGATGACGCACGCCTGGCTGTTCACCGGCCCGCCCGGGGCCGGCCAGACCACCGCCGCCCGCGCCTTCGCGGCCGCCCTCCAGTGCACCAGCCCGGACCTCGCGCTCGGCGGGACGCCCGGCTGCGGGTTCTGCGACGGCTGCCACACGGTGCTGGCGGGCAGTCACGCGGACGTGAAGTACGTGCGCACCGACGGCCTCTCCATCGGCGTCGGCGACATGCGCGAGCTGGTCATGCGCGCCTCCAGCTACCCGACCGGCGGACGCTGGTCGGTGATCCTGGTCGACGCCGCCCACCGGCTCACCGAGTCCGCCGCCAACGCCCTGCTCAAGGGGGTCGAGGAGCCGTCCCCGCGCACCGTGTGGCTGCTCTGCGCGCCCTCCGTGCAGGACGTGCTGCCGACCATCCGCTCGCGCTGCCGCCTGCTGGTGCTGCGCACCCCGGCCGCCGAGGCCGTCGCCGACATGCTGGTCCGCCGGGACGGCGTCGAGCCGGAGACGGCCCGGCTGGCCGCGCTCGCCGGACAGGGCGACATCGAGCGCTCCCGCCGGCTGGCCGTCGACGACCAGGCCCGCAGCCGCCGCACCGAGGTGCTGCGGATCCCGCTGGAGGTGGGCGACATCGGCGGCTGCCTGGCCGCCGCGCAGCGCCTGGTCGACACCGCCAAGGCCGACGCCGAGTCGCTCGCCGAGACCCAGGACGCCAAGGAGACCGACGACCTGAAGGCGGCGTACGGCGCCGCCGAGGGCAGCAAGGCCCCGCGCGGCATGGCCGGCGCGGTCAAGGAGCTGGAGAAGCGCCAGAAGAGCCGGGCCACCCGCACCCGTCGGGAGACCCTGGGCGTCGCGCTGCTCGACCTGCTGGGCTTCTACCGGGACGTGCTCGCCCTCCAGCTCGGCTCGACCGGCGCGCTGGCCAACGAGGACCAGCGGCAGGCCCTGAACCGGGTCGCCCAGGCGGGTCCGCCGGAGGGCACGCTGCGGCGGATCGAGGCGGTGCTCGCCTGCCGCAGGGCGCTGGACCGCAACGTCGACCCGCTGCTCGCCGTCGAGGCGATGACGGTCGCGCTGCGGGCGGGCTGAGCCCGTCGGTAGGGCTTCCCGCCCCACCGGTTGTCCCACCTTCGAGTGAACGGCCGGTACGCGCCGGGCACACCCTCGTGTGACCGCCGGGTCGTCCCGCACGCTGGGGGCCGACCGTGCCCCGCCGCCTCCCGGCCACCGGGGCCGTCGCGTCTCCCACGGCACCGGGCCCGCCGGCGCCGGCCCTCCTCCCGAGGCGGTGCGTCCCATGGTCCGTTCGCTCCTCGTCGTCCCCCTGCTGGCCGCCGCCGCGGGAGGTGTCTGGCTGGCGCGCGGCGCGCTGCTGCGCTGGCGGGACCTGCGGTCCGCCGCGACCTACGAGCTGGCCGGCGATCAGCGGCCGATGCTGGTGCGGGCGGCCGGGGCGATGGTCTGCGGGGTCTGCGTCACGGCGCTGACCGTGCTGACGGCGCTCGGGACCTTCGGCGGTCTCGGCGGCTCCGGCGGCCGGGCGGACGGCGCCGAGCTCTCCGTGGGCGACGCGCGCGAAGGGGCACCCGGCGGGGTGCGGCAGGCGGCGCCTCCGGCCGCGGACCCGCTGCCCGCAGCCGCCCCGGCCCCGGCCCCGACCACCCCGGCGGCCGCCCCGGTGGCCAGCCGGTTCGACAGCGTCGGCCACCCGGGCGGCGGCGAGCTGCTGCAGTCCGCCGTACCCGGCCCGGACGGGCACCCGCGCAACGTCCGGGTCTGGCTGCCCGCCCAGTACGCCAAGGACCCGAACGCCCGCTTCCCGGTGGTCGTGATGCACGCCGCCACCCCGCGCAGGACCGCCGACACCGAAGTCCCCGACGTCTTCGAAGGCCTCGGCTCGGCCGCCCAGACCGCCAAGGCCCGCCCGTTCATCCTGGTCGCCCCCGAGGCCCCGAACGGCACCGCGCACCCCTGCGAACTGGTCGCCGCAGCCCCGCAGGCCGTCGCCGACGACGCCGCGCTGCGCGCCGTCATCGCGGCCGCCTTCCGCACCCTGCCGCCCGGACCGGCCTCCTGGGGCACGCTCGGTGTCGAGGACGGCGCGCCCTGCGCCGCGGCGGCCGGGCTGGCCCGCCCGGACCTGTACGGCGCGGCCGCCGCCGTCTCCGGGCGCTACGACACCGCCGCGCTGGCCCGGACCGGGGCCGAGGCCCCCGCGGACGCCGCCCCGCACCTGCTGCTGGCCGCCGCCAAGGCGGACGGCGCGGGGCTGGACGCGGCCCGCAAACTGCAGGCCGCACTGCGGGCCGGCACCGGGTCGGCGGCCCGGGCCGACGTCCGGATCTCCGACAACGTGCAGGACTACACCCGGGACCGGGAGCGGCTGCGGCTGGTCCGGCAGGCGGCGCAGTACCTCGCCGAGACCCTCGCCAAGGCGTCCTGATCACCGCCGCGCAGGGCACTACGCTTCCCGGGACCCGGGGCGGCACGACAGGGCGCCACCGGGCGCGAGCACCCGAGGGGGAGCAGATGCGGGCAGAGCGGGACCGGCGCGGCGGGGCGGCGCTGACGGCCGTGCTGGTGGCCGCCGGGCTGTTGGCCGGCGGGTGCGGCTCCCCCGCGCCCGCGCCGGGATCGCCCTCCTCGGACAGCGTGGCGCCCGGGACGCCGCCGCCCGCCGCGCAGGGTGTCGCACAGGGTGCCGCACCGGGCACCGGCCCGGACGCCGCCCACCCCGCCGCCACGCCGCTGGAGCCCCTGCCCGCCGCGGTACCCGCCGCGCTCGCCCCCTACTACGGGCAGCGGCTCGCCTGGCAGCCCTGCGACGACGGCTTCGAGTGCACCGCCTTCAAGGTGCCGCTGGACTACGACCACCCGGCCGACGGCGAGCTCACCCTCGCGGCCGCCCGCGCCCCGGCCGCCGCCGCCGGATCGGGACCGGCCTCCGCCGCCGGGGAGCGGCTCGGCTCGCTGCTGCTCAACCCCGGCGGCCCCGGCGGCTCGGCGATCGAGTACCTCGAGGCCGCCGCCGGTACCTACGACGCCGGGGTGCGCGCCCGGTACGACCTGGTCGGCGTCGACCCGCGCGGAGTCGGGCGCAGCAGCCCGGTGACCTGCCTGAGCGGCGAGCGGATGGACGCGTACACCGCCGCCGACATCACGCCCGACGACCAGGCCGAGGTCGACGCCCTGGTGGCCGCCGACCGGGAGTTCGCGGAGGGCTGCCGGCAGCGCGCCGGGGCGGTGCTCGGCCACCTCGGCACCGTCGAGGCGGCCCGCGACATGGACGTCCTGCGGGCGCTGCTCGGCGACGAGCGGCTGAACTACGTCGGCAAGTCCTACGGCACCTTCCTCGGTGCCACCTACGCCGGCCTCTTCCCCGGCCGGGCCGGGCGGCTGGTGCTGGACGGTGCGATGGACCCCTCGCTCGACGCGCTCAGCGGCAACCGCACCCAGGCCGGCGGCTTCGAGACCGCCTGGGCGGCCTTCGCCAAGGACTGCGCCAAGCGGGAGGACTGCCCGCTGGGCCGGACCGAGCAGGAGGCGGGGGAGCGGCTCGCCGCGCTGTTCCTGACCATCGACGCGCAGCCGCTGCCCACCACCGACGCCGGCCGCCGGCTGACCGAGTCCCAGGCGACCACCGGCGTCATCCAGGCGATGTACGCCGACTTCCTCTGGCCCAGGCTGCGCGCCGCGCTGGCCGACGCCCGGGCCGGGGACGGCACCGGTCTGCTGAAGCTCTCGGACTCGTACTACGAGCGCGGTTCGGACGGCTCGTATCCCAATCTGATGTTCGCCAACATGGCCGTGAACTGCCTCGACCTGCCCGCGCCGTTCACCGGCCCGGAGGCCGTCGGGCAGGCCGTCCCCGACTTCGAGCGGACCTCGCCGCGCTTCGGGCGGGACATGGCCTGGATGGCGCTGACCTGCACGTACTGGCCGGTCAGGGCCACCGGTGCGGCGCACACCGTCCGGGCCGCCGGGGCCGCGCCGATCGTGGTGATCGGCACCACCCGCGACCCGGCCACGCCGTACGCCTGGGCGCAGTCGCTGGCCGGACAGCTGGAGTCCGGCCGGCTGCTGACGTACGACGGCGACGGCCACACGGCCTACGGCCGCCACAACGCCTGCGTCGACGGCGCGGTCAACCGCTACCTGCTGGCCGGGGAGGCGCCCGAGCAGGGCAAGCGCTGCAGCAGGTGATTTTCGCTTCAACCATCGCCCGGTCCGACGTTACGATGAGCGCCCCGCCACCCCTGCCGCACACCCCCGGAGCGCACCGTGCTCGGAGTCAACGACCTGGCGACGTACGTCCTCGGCGCTTTGGTCATCGTCCTTCTCCCCGGCCCCAACTCGCTGTACGTGCTGTCCGTGGCCGCCCGCAAGGGCGTCCGGACCGGCTACACCGCCGCCCTCGGGGTCTTCGTCGGCGACTTCACCCTGATCAGCCTCACCTCGCTGGGCGCCGCCTCGCTGCTGGAGGCCAACCCGGCCGTCTTCGCCGTGGTGAAGTTCGGCGGCGCCGCGTACCTGCTGTGGATCGGCGTCGGCATGCTCCGCGCGGCCCGCCAGCTCTGGCTCGAGCGCCGCAGCGCCGCCGGCCCGGAGCCCGCCACCGCCGAGGCCCCGGAGGACACCGAGCGCCCGTTCCGCCGCGCCCTGGTGATCAGCCTGCTGAACCCCAAGGCGATCCTCTTCCTGCTCTCCTTCTTCACCCAGTTCGTGGACCCGTCCTACGGGCAGCCCGCGCTCTCCTTCGCACTGCTCGGCGGCATCCTGCAGACCTTCAGCCTGCTGTACCTGTCGATGCTGATCTTCGCGGGCACCACCCTCGCCACCGCCTTCCGCCGCCGCAAGCGCCTGTCCGCCACTCTCACCAGCGGCGTAGCCGTCCTCTTCGCCGGCTTCGCGGCCAAGCTCGCCGTCTCCTCCGCCTGATCGCCGGGCCCGAAAGCCGGTACGGATCACCGCCGAAACCTGTGTAGACTGGCCGCCGTTGCCAGCACATCCGGCAACGGCGCCGCCTTAGCTCAGTTGGCCAGAGCAACGCACTCGTAATGCGTAGGTCATGGGTTCGAATCCCATAGGCGGCTCTGTGAAAGCCCCAGGACTCACTCGCCGTGACCTGGGGCTTTTGCCTTTCCCGGGGGTGGGGTGCGGGGTGCGGCGTGGTGATCGGGTGGGGGCCCTGGGCAGGCTTCGGGGGTGGGGGCCGACTGTCGGTCCGGGTGTCGGTGCGGGTGGCTAACGTGATCACGTGAGTTCATCCCTGAGTGTGTTCCTGCTCGACCCCAAGGCCGCGCGCGCCCTGGTCGGCTCCCGTGACGACCAGCTGCTCGAGGTGGTCCGGGCGAGCTTCGGCGACGACCTGGCGTCGGACGACAGCTGGTTCTCGACCGAGATCGCGGACGGTGCCCCGACGGCGTACGAGGCGCTGCGGACGGTGGTGTACGGCGGGCCGTATCCGGAGGAGCGGCGGTACGCCTTCCAGTACGGGTACGCCTACAAGCGCCTGTGCTCGCTGACCGGGTCCTTCCTCGACAACTCCTCCTTCAGCCCGTTCCGGGGCGACTGGCTGGAGACGGTCGACGAGGGGCTGCGGGCGCTGCGGATCACCGCGGTCTCGGTGGCGGAGCTGGGCCACTACGGCGGCATGCCCGACGGCGTCCCCTGCTACGACCTGCCGCGCTGCGGCGAGTGGACGTACGAGCGGTGCCTGGAGGCGCTGGAGCAGTTCGAGCAGACCAAGCGGGACGGGCACGCCCCGCCGCTGGAGCCCGAGGTGGTCGAGGCCGTCATGGACGTCCTCGGGTGGCTCCGCCTGGTGCAGCAGCGCCCCGGCTTCGGCGTCGTCGGGTTCGTCTCCTAGAGGCCCGGACTCCGGCCGTTGCTAGGATCACCGCATGTCGGACAGGGATAACCGGGGCGGATCGCGCTCCGGGCGAGGTAGGGCGCCGATGGCGTCGAAGGCACCCGCGAGGACCGGCGCAGTCGGCCGGGTCTCGAGCCGCAACGCACAGTTCCAGACGTGGCAGGCGCTGCTGACCAACCGGAACAAGCGCCAGCGGCTCGGGCAGTTCCTGATCCACGGAGTCCGTCCCGTCACGCTCGCCGTCGAGCACGGCTGGCCGGTGCAGCAGCTGCTCTACCCGGCCGGGCAGCAGCGGCTGTCCGCCTGGGCGCAGCGGCTCCTCGACGAGAGCGGGATCCCCGCGACCGCGGTCGACCCGGACCTGCTGGCGGAGCTCGGCGAGCGGGAGTCCGCGGCGCCGGAGCTGATCGCCGTCGGCGGCCTGCAGAGCGACGACCTCGACCGGCTGGCGCCCGGGCCCGACTTCCTCGGGGTCGCCTTCGACCGGCCGACCAACCCCGGCAACATCGGGACCCTGGTCCGCTCGGCGGACGCGTTCGGGGCGGCTGGCCTGGTCGTCACCGGCCACGCCGCCGACGTGTACGACCCCAAGTGCGTGCGGGCCAGTACGGGGTCGCTGTTCCGGCTGCCGGTGGTCCGCAGTCAGTCCCCCGCGGAGGTGCTGGACTGGGTGGTCGCGCAGCGCGAGCGCGGGGTGCCCGTCAAGATCGTCGGCACCGACGAGCGCGGCGACACCTCGGTCGCCGACTGCGACCTGACCGGGCCCGTCCTGCTGGTCGTCGGCAACGAGACCGTGGGAATGAGCACGCGGTGGCGCGAGCTCTGCGACGAGGTGGTCAGCATCCCGATCGGTGGTGCGGCCAGCTCGCTCAACGCCGCCTCGGCCGGCACGCTGATGCTCTACGAGACCGCCCGGCAGCGCGGCTTCCCGGCCGGCCAGGCCCGGCCCGGCTTCTAGGATTGGTCCATGGTTTACCGGCACGTGCTCGCCAAGGCCGACTACACGGACTACTCCAGCGGCTCGGTGCTGCACTCCGCGCCGGGGTTCCCGGCCTTTCCCGTCCGGCTCGCCTCGGAGGTGCTCCAGCGGGCCCTGGCGCTGCGCGGTGGCGGCGCCCCCGCGGCGCTCTGGGACCCGTGCTGCGGCAGCGGCTACCTGCTGTCGGTGCTCGGGCTGCTGCACCGGCCGGTGATCGGGTCGGTGCTGGCCACCGACCTCGCCGACGAGGCGCTGGCGCTCGCCGAGGAGAACCTCGCCCTGCTCGACCCGGACGCGCTCGCGCTCCGGGCGCAGGTGCTGGAGGAACGGGCCGAGCGCTTCGGCAAGCCGTCCTACCTGGAGGCCGCCGACTCCGCCCGCCGACTGGCCGACGGGCTCGCCCGGGACGGCGGGCGGCTCCCGGCCGAGGTCCGTCGGGCGAACGCCTTCGACCGGGAGGACCTGGCGGAGGCCGTCGAGGGGCGGGTCCCGGACATCGTGATCACGGACGTCCCGTACGGGGAGCAGACCGGCTGGCTCGGGGCCGAGGGGGAGGCCGGCGTGCCGGAGATGCTCGCCGCGGTGGCCTCGGTGCTGCCCGCGCACGCGGTGCTCGCGGTGACCACCCGCGGCCGCAGGGTGCCGCTGGGCGGGGTGCGTGCCGCGGAGTCCTTCAAGGTCGGCACCCGGGCGGTCGCCCTGGTGCCCGCGGGCCGCTTCACGAGGCTTCGGACGGGCTGAGCCCGGGGGGACCGGGCTTCTCGGCCCGGCGCGGGGGGAGGGTCGCCGGAGGCGGCGGGTGCGGGGGACGCGCGCCGCCTCCGGCGAGTCAGACGGCCTGGCGCTGCGGAGCGGCGCCGGCGGTCGCGGGGATGGGAACGGGGGCGGCCGACGGTGCGGAGGCGGTGTCGGCCAGGTCGGTGGCGTTCTGCAGGAGTTCCAGCGGCAGGTGGCGGCGGCCGTTGATCTGCAGCTTGCGGTAGACCCGGGTGAGGTGCTGCTCGACGGTGCTCGGGGTGATGAACAGGCGCATCCCGATCTCGCGGTTGGTGTAGCCGAGGGCGGCCTGGGCGGCCACCCGCAGTTCGGCGTCACTGAGACCGGAGAGGCGGTCGTCCAGCGTGTGGTGCGGCTCGGCGAGGACGGCCGGCTCGGGCTCCGCGGAGCGCTCGGCCCCGCAGTCCAGCAGACCGGCGCAGAGCGAGGGCACCTGGCAGGAGTCGGCCTCCTCGTAGGCGCGCTGCGCCATCCGGCGGGCTCGGCCCGATTCGCCCAGCGCGTGGTAGGCGTTGGAGAGGTCCGCCATGGCCCGGGCGGTCTCCAGACGATCGCCGGACGCGCGTAGCTGACCGACAGCATCGCGCAGAAGGGGCACCTTCTGACTCCCCTCACTGCTCGCCGCCAGGATCCGCAGCGAGATGCCGCGCAGCCGGGTGCCGACCGCGCCGGGGCGGCTGAGCTGCTCGTTCACCAGGTCGCGGGCCTTGGCCCGGTCGCCCAGCTTCAGGTGGACCTGGGCCAGGTCGCCGCGCCAGGGCGCGATGGCCGGGATGTCGATGCCCCACTCGCGCATCAGGTTGCCGCACTTCTGGAAGTCGCTGAAGGCGGCGAGCACCCGGTTGGTCTCCAGGTAGAGGTGGCCGCGGGCCTGCAGGTAGCGCAGACCGAAGACCGTCTCGAACATGCTGCCCGGCGAGGTGTGCTGGAGCAGCGCGTCCGCCTCGTCGTAGTCGCCCATCGCGGTCGCGGCCATCACCAGGGTGGAGATCGAGTAGCCGATCAGCAGGCCCCAGCTCTGGGCGGTGGCCTGGTCGAGCGCGGCCCGCGCGTAGGTGCGGGCGAGGGCCGGCTTGCCGCGGCGCAGCGCGAGGTCGGCCCGGACGCTGCCGAGCAGTGCCTGCCAGGCGGGGGCCCGGCGGCGGACGGCCTCCGCCATCAGGCTGTCGCACCAGGACGCGGCGCACTCCAGTTCGTCCGCGTAGGTGAGCGACAGCAGGGTGGTGGCGAGCACGCCCAGCGAGGTCTCGCTCAGCCGTGAGCTGCTGAGCAGGTGCCAGGAGCTCTCGACCAGGTCGTCGCGCCGCCACTCGTGCAGTGTGGTGGAGAGCAGCGAGGCGGCCCTGGTCCACGGGTCGGCGTCCGGCGAACCGGCCCGGCGGACCGTCAGGTCGTCCGGGTGGTTGGGCCGGATCCGGCGCGGACCGTAGATCCACTGGTAGGTGAGGTCCAGCTCGGCCGTGGCCTGCGGGTCCGGGCGGGAGGACCCGCCGTGCAGGCAGGCCAGCGCCTTGACGGCCTGGTCGTGGTTGCCCTGCCAGAGCAGGTTGCGCACCACGATCGCGGTGTCGCGGTCGCTGAGCTCGCCGTCGGACAGGGCGTCCTGAAGCGGGGTCAGCCGGATCGCGGCGGACGGGTTGGTGCGCCAGCGGGCCATCGCGAGCTCCGCCGTGACGGAGATCCGCTGCGGTTCGTCGGTGCAGTGCCGCAGCGCCAGGACCAGGCACTGGGTGGCCAGCCGGGCGTCGTCCTCGACGACCAGGGCCTCGCGGGCGACCTCGCGCAGCAGGCCGATGGCCCACGGGCCGGGCACGTCGTCGACGGCGATCAGGTGGTGTGCCACGTCGATCGCGGCCGTCCCGTGCTCGTAGAGCAACTCCGCTGCACGGGTGCGCAGTTCGGAGGCCTCGTCGGGCGGGAGGTTCTTCAGCACCAGGGCCGCCACGGCGGGGTGGCGGAACTGGCCGTCCTCCAGCAGACCGGCCTCGGCGAGCACCTTGAGGCCGCGGGTGACGCTGTCCGGCGGTGAGCCGAGCAGCCGTCCGATGAGGTACGGGGAGGCGTGGACGCCGAGCACGGCGACGCCGCGCGCGATGTCGACCAGCCCGAGCTCCCAGCGGTGCAGGCAGGTGAGGACGGCCTGTTCGAAGGCCACCCCGACCACCGGCAGCGCGCTGCCGTTCTCACCGGCCGTGGAGTTGTCGTCGATCAACGCGCTGACCAGCATGGGGTTTCCAGCGGTCAGACGGTGGTAGGTACCGGCCATCCGGGCGGCCACCCGGGGACCGAGCGTCTTGGCGATGTAGCGGCCCACTCCGCCCTCGGAGAGCGAGTCCAGCATGATCCGCTGGTGCGGCATCCGGGTCAGTTCCACCCGAAGGGACATCGGGGTGGTGAAGGACTCGGTCCACTCGGTGAGGACCAGCAGCGTCCGGGTCGACCGCATCCGCAGCCGCAGGTACAGCAGTGCGCGCAGCGACGCCTGGTCGACGAAGTGCAGGTCCTCGATGGCGAGGACGACCGGGCGGTGCTCCGCCAGCTTCAGCAGGGCGTCGCACACCTCCTGGATGATGCCGGTCTCGTGGCGCGGGGTGCGGTCGGCGAACGGCTCGGGCTCCCCGGAGGTGCGGCCGGCCGCCGTCTCGGCGACGCTGCGCAGGATCTCCGGCGGCAGCGGTGCGTTGTGCACCAGCTGGCTGAGCACCCCCAGTCGCACCGATCGTTCCGAGTACGAACCCGTGGCGGCGAGCAGCAGCGCCTCGGAGTCCGCCACGTGCTCGCAGAAGGCGTGCAGGAGTTCCGACCTACCGCTGGCCAGCGACCCGCTGACCACGACCGTTCTGCCGCGTCTGTCCTCGCATTCCGAGAAGATCTCCCTCAGGGCGACCAGAGCGTCGCTCATTTCAACCAGCGCCATTGTATGAATCCCCCATGATTTAAACGGCAGCCAGCGTTGCTATGTCAGCGCATTTCCTCGAGAAGTAACCTGTAGGCCAAGCGGCGGTCGCCTGCCGGCAGGACCGCCCCGGTTGTGACCTTATGTCCCGGTCCCTGTGGCCAAAGTGAAGCCGCCGCAAAGAGTTCCAGAATAATCCAACCGCACCTCCTCCCGGGCGCCTTCGCCCCGGCCGCCCCGACGTGCGCGAGCACGGCTGACGGGGTGTCACGGGGTGTCGAGCGGACTGTAGAGGATTTCCATACGCTACGGGAGCGTATCTAAGGGCCGAGGGTGCCCGTATGTGAGCTGCATCACACTTTCCGGCGTTTCGGCCAATCCGGAACGGCCCTCCGGGCGGTGGCGAGGGCTCCGTTTCGGCAGGCCCGCGGAGGGTCCACGCCCTGGAAGCAGGCGGTATGCGGGCCTCCACCCCCTACTCGGGGGGTGCGGCACCCCTGGCTCGGTAGGCCTGAGTTAAGCGGCCGGATCCACGCCCTCTGGCCACCCGGGGCGTGGTGTGCATGCGGCCGAAACCGACCCCGCACCCCGCCTTCGCTGGGGTGACCCGCTGCTCCGGGGGGTCGGTCGGGCCCGTTCCGACTGCTCTTCCGGGTGTGTCCGGAAACCGGTAGTCCGGTTTATCGGAATCCTTACGCGCTAAGTAAGGACACGCCACCCCCCTACCCGCCGGTCCGAGCCCGTCCGGAAAGACAGGGGAGGCTCAGGGGGATCGGAACCCCCAACGAGGCGGTGCCCATGGCGCAGACTTTCACCGCGGCAGTGCCGTGGCGCGGTCCGGAGCGGCACGGGGAGATCGTCTAGCGCAGCAAGCGGGGGCCCTGAAGCGCTCAGGCCGGAACGCACGGGGGCTTCCCCCGGCATGCGCCCATGCGGGTACGAGGTGGGGTTGAATTGGATGCGCTGAATCGCTTCGAGACAAAGAAGACGTTCCTGTGGACCCGCCTGGAATGGCTGGTCGGACTCGGCGTCGCCGTCTTCCTCGCCCTGACACACCTGGGCGACATTCGCTGGCCGGTGTTCATCGGGCTGTTCGCGGTGATCGACCTCATCGGGTACATCCCGGGGGCGATCGCCTTCCGGAGGTCCACCGACGGGGACATCCCCAAGGGCTACTACGTCGCGTACAACGTCATGCACAGCCTGCTGACCTCGATGGTCGTCGCCGGCCTCTGGGCCTGGCTGGTGGAGCCGGAGTGGGCGCTGCTGGCGCTCCCCATCCACCTGTTCGGTGACCGCGGCATCTTCGGGAACTCCCTCAAGCCGCTGGACACCTCCTTCGAGCCCGTGCGGCACCCGGCCTTCGTCGAGTTCGAGGCCGCGTACGAGCAGCAGGGCGGCGCCCAGGCGCAGGCCGGCCCGACCCAGGTGAGGAGCGCCGCCGATGCTGTCAGCCACTCCCGCGCTTGAGGACGTCCGGGACGCGCTCGAACGGTACGGGGACAACCCCAGCGCCTTCCTGGCGCTGAACCAGCGGACCGAGTACTTCCGGGCCGAGGGCATCGAGGGCGTGGTCTCCTACCGGAGCGCCGGACGCTACCTGATCCAGTTCGCCGGGCCGTTCGCCGCGGACCAGGACCGGGCCGCGCTGCTGACCGCCTTCCGGGCACACGCCCGGAAGGCCCGCAAGCGGGTCATCGCCGTCCAACTGCAGAGCACCGACGCCGAGTTGTACGCCGGCAACGGCTTCACGGTGAACCAGATCGGCGCCTCGTACGCCATCGACCTGGCCCAGTTCACGCTGCGCGGCTCCAAGTTCGTCCGGCTGCGCAACAAGATCTCGCGGGCCAAGCGCAGCGGGCTGGTCGTCGAGGAGGCCGATCCGCTGGCCGTCGACGACGAGTTGACCGAGCTCGACAAGGACTGGCTGCGCGGCAAGGGCCGGTTCGCCAAGGAGCTGGCCTTCCTGATCGGCGAGCGCACCGGGACCGTCGCGCCGCTGCGCCGGCTGTTCGTCGGCCGGATCGAGGGCGAGGTGATCGGCTACATCTCCTACTCGCCGGTCTACGGCACCCGTTCGGGCTGG
Organism: Kitasatospora sp. NPDC058170; assembly: GCF_042883905.1. Taxonomy (NCBI): domain Bacteria; kingdom Bacillati; phylum Actinomycetota; class Actinomycetes; order Kitasatosporales; family Streptomycetaceae; genus Kitasatospora; species Kitasatospora sp. NPDC058170. The sequence goes on along the minus strand of NZ_JBHVUV010000029.1, from coordinate 15,981 downwards.
CTGCACGACCTGACCCGGCGTCGCCGGGAGGCCCCGCCCGGGGTGATGGAGGCGATCAACGCGCACGCCATCGAGACCCTCGGCAAGGCCGGCGCCGAGTGGCTGCACCTGGGCTTCACCCCGTTCACCGGGCTGGACCCGGCGCACGAGGCGCCCGGCGCGAGCCCGATGGTCGCCAAGATCGTCCGCTTCCTGGCCGAGCACGGGGAGAAGGTCTACCCCTCGCAGACGCAGGTCGCCTACAAGGAGAAGTGGGCCCCGCACGCCCTGCTCCCCGAGTACATCGCCTTCGAGGGCAAGCCGAGCATCGGGGCGATCCTGCGCCTGATGCGGCTGGCCAACGCCATCTAGCCGACGGCACGCAGGGTCGGCACGAGACGCACGCCGACACGAAACGCACGCCCAGCACGCCGAGCACGAAACGCCCAGCACCGAGAGCACCGGACAGCACCGAGAGGTAGACGACATGGGATTCCTGGACCGCGAGCGGGCCGCACTGGAGGCGCTGCTGCCAGGGTTCGACGCCGAACTGGCGAGCCTGCCGCTCAGCGAGCTGGAGGCGCCGGGCAACCCCGGTATCAAGCTGTTCAAGGAGCTCGGCGGCGCCGGGCTGCTGATCCCCGCCCAGCACGGCGGCAAGGGCGCGGACGCGCTCACCGCCGTCCGGGTGCAGCGGGCGATCGGCTCGCGCTCGCCGTCGCTGGCGGTGGCCACCACCATGCACCACTTCTCGCTGGCCAGCCTGGTGGTGCTGAGCCAGACCGGCAACGGCTTCGAGTGGATGCTGCTGACCGGCATCGTCGACGGGAAGCTGCTGCTCGCCTCCGGCTTCGCCGAGGGCCAGCCGGGCGGCAGCATCCTGAAGCCCAGCATGACCGCCAAGGTCACCGAGGCCGGCCTGGTGGTCAGCGGCGCCAAGCGGCCGTGCAGCCTGGCGCAGTCGATGGACCTGCTCACCGCGAGCGTCATGGTGCCCCGGGAGGACGGCAAGGGCGACCAGCTGGCCGTCGTGCTGATCCCGGCCACCGACCCGGGCCTGACCACGGCGCCGTTCTGGGGCAGCTTCGCGCTGGCCGGCGCGGAGAGCGACCAGGTCACCGTCACCGACGCGCTCGTCCCGAACGACCTGGTGGTGCGCACCGACGTGCCCGAGGGCGAGGTCCTGGACGACATCCAGACCACCGGCTTCGTCTGGTTCGAACTGCTGATGACCGCCAGCTACCTGGGCGCCGCGAGCGCCCTGGTCGAGCGGCTGCTGGCCAGCGAGAAGGTCCCCGAGATCGAGCGGATCCGGCTGGTCACCGACCTGGAGGCGGCGATGGCCGCCGTCGAGAACGTCGCCCGGCAGACCGGTGCCGAGCGCTGCGACCCGGGCCTGCTGGTCGACTCGCTGCACGTCCGGTACGCCGCCCAGGACGCCATCGCCCGGGTCGTGCCCCGGGCCGTGGAACTGCTCGGCGGCCTGAACTTCATGAGCTCCGACGACATCGGCTACCTGACGGCCGCGGTCAACGGGCTGGGACTGCACCCGCCGGCGCGCGGCAAGATGGCCGGCCCGCTGATCGGGTACCTGGCCGGCCGCCCGCTGGAAATCGTCTAGAACGCGCAGGGGGAGAAAACATCATGAGCAAGCCGACGCTACTGCTCACCGGTGCGACCGGTGTGCTCGGCCGGGCCTTCATCAAGGAACTGGCCGACGACTACCACGTGATCGGGCTGCGGCACCGCACCCCGATCGACGACCCGCGGGTCGAGGAGATCCAGGGCTCGCTCGGGGACGAGCACCTGGGCCTCGGCCAGGAGGGCTTCGAGGAGCTGGCCGCCCGGGTCGACGTGGTCCTGCACTCCGCGGCCCGCACCGGCTGGCGCGCCACCCGCGAGCAGCTGTTCGCGTCCAACGTCACCGGCACCGAGTACATGCTGGGCCTCGCCCGGCAGGCCGGCGCGCCCTTCTACTACGTCAGCACCGCGTTCGTGGCCCGGCCGCAGGACGAGGAGCTCCGCGAGTCCGGGCCGGCCGCCTACGTCGACTCCAAGGCGGCCGCCGAGCGGGCCGTCCGGGCGAGCGGCGTGCCCGCCGCCATCGTGCGCCCCTCGGTGGTCGGCGGTGACTCGCAGACCGGCGAGATCGCCAACTTCCAGGGCCTGCACAAGGCGATCGCGTCCATCGTGACGGGCACCGTCCCGGTGCTGCCGGCCGACGCGGACACCCCGCTCGACGCGATCCCGTCGGACCTGGTGGCCCGCGGCGTCGGACGCCTGATCCGCGGCGGCATCACCACCGGCGAGTACTGGCTCACCGCGGGCAAGAACTCGCCGACCCTCGGTGAGACCGTCCAGCTGATCCTGGAGGTCGCCGAGCGCCTGGGCGTCGCGCCCGAGCACCCGCCGCGCCTGATGCCCTCCGAGGCGCTGGACCGCCTGCTGCTGCCGCTGATGGAGGACGCCATCCCGCGCGCCCTGCGCACGCAGTTCCGCGGCTTCATCGAGCTGATGATGCTCTTCCAGGTCTCCAACTCGATGGAGTCCTCGTTCGAGGAGCTGGGGATGGCCGACGAGGTCACCCACGAGGCGCTGCTGGCGGCCTTCGAGAGGTCCGTCGAGTACTGGATCGCCACCAAGATGCCGGCCCGGGAGACGGTGGCATGAGCACCGTCTCCGACGCCCCCGCGGCCTTCGACGCCGCCGCTGCCGCCGCCGCGGCGCAGTCCGTGGACGCCGAGCTGACCGGGGAGCGCTACGAGCGGCACTTCGGCCCGGGCAAGGCCTCGCTCGCCCGGATGCTCGGCACCGTGGTGGAGACCTACTCCGAGGGTGCCTGGATCACCGCCGCCGACGGCAAGCGGTACCTGGACTTCGGCGGGTACGGCGTCTTCATCCTCGGCCACCGCCACCCGCGGGTGGTCGAGGCGGTCAAGGCGCAGATCGACCGGCACCCGCTGGCCACCCGGGTCTTCCTGGAGCCGGTGACCGCCGCCGCGGCCGAGGCGCTGGCCTCGGTGACCCCGGGCGACCTGGACCTCGTCCACTTCGTCAACTCCGGTGCGGAGGCGACCGAGGCGGGCATCAAGCTGGCCCGGGCGCACGGCAAGAACGCGCTGATCACCACCGAGCGCGGCTTCCACGGCAAGACCATGGGCGCGCTCAGCGTCACCGCCAACCGCCAGTACCAGCAGCCGTTCGAGCCGCTGCTGCCGGACACCTGCCAGGTGCCCTACGGCGACGCGGCCGCGATGCGGGAGGCGCTCGCCGCCCGCGCCGGGCGGGCCTGCGTCATCGTCGAGCCGGTGCAGGGCGAGGGCGGCGTACGGGTGCCCCCGCCCGGCTACCTGAAGGAGGTCGCCGAGGCCTGCCGCGAGTTCGAGGCGCTGCTGATCGTCGACGAGATCCAGACCGGCCTCGGCCGGCTCGGCACCTGGTGGGGCTGCGACGCCGAGGAGGTCGTCCCGGACATCCTGCTGGTCGGCAAGGGCCTGTCCGGCGGCGTGGTGCCGGCCGCGGCGATGGTCGCCCGGCCCGAGGTGTACCTGCCGTTCGGCCGGGACCCGATCCTGCACTCCTCCACCTTCGGCGCCTCGCCGATCGCCTGCGCCGCCGCGCTCGCCGCGGTCGAGACGATCCGCGACGAGAAGATCGTCCAGCGCAGCGCCGAACTCGGCGAGCGGCTGCTGGGCGAGATCCGCCGCCTGGTGGCCGAACGGGCGCCCTGGCTGATCACCGAGGTCCGCGGCCGCGGCCTGCTGATCGCGATCCAGCCCGCCGAACAGCGCTTCGTCGGTGAGCTCCTGCTGGAGTTCATGGACCGCGGCGTGCTGCTCAACCACTCGCTCAACGCCTCCGAAGTCCTGCGCTTCACCCCGCCGGCGATCCTGACCGAGGACGAGATCCAGCTGTTCCTGACCGTCCTCGACGAATCGCTGACCGCGGTCGCCGACCGCGTCTGACGCGTCCCGCGCATCCGGCCGACGCGTCCCACGAAACCGCCGAAAGGGAAACACCATGCCCAGCGTGAGCATCCACATCCTCGCCCCGGCCATCTCGCCCGCCGAGGCCTACCGCCGGATCAGCGACTTCGGCCGCTACCCGGAGCTGACCGAGACCGTCGAGAACGTCGTCGTGCAGGAGCCGTCCGCCGACGGTTCGGTGCTGTCGGAGTGGACGGTGCACTTCCGCAACGGCCTGCTCAAGTGGTCCGAGCGGGACACCTTCCACCCGGAGGAGCTCGCCATCTCCTTCGAGCAGGTCAAGGGCGACTTCGCCGAGTTCCGCGGCGACTGGAAGGTCGAGGCCGACGGCGAGGGCACCCTGGTGCGCTTCCTCGCCGAGTTCGACCTCGGCATCCCGACCCTGGCCGCGATCCTCGACCCGGTCGCCGAGACCGCCCTGCGCGGCAACATCCTGAAGATCGTCGACGGTCTGCTCGGCGAGGCCCAGGAGATCGTCGTGGACACCGAGACCGCCGGCTCCGCGAAGTCGTGAGGCTCGCCTACGCCGGCGCCCCCGACCGGAGCCCGGAGGCCTGCCTGGGCCTCTACCGGCGGCTCGCCGCCGGGGTGACCCTGGTGACCACCTGTGGCCCGGACGGTGAGCCGCTCGGGCTCACCGCCTCGGCCGTCACCACGGTGTCGCTGGATCCGCCGATGATGCTGGCCTGCCTGTCCGCCGGATCCGGGACGCTCGCCGCGCTCCGGACCCGGCGGGCCTTCGCCATCCACCTGCTGCGCGCCGACCAGGCCGGGCTGGCCACGGTCTTCGCCGGCGCCGGCGGGCCGGGCAAGTTCGCCGGCGTGGAGTTCCAGTGGGAGCTGGGCATCCCCGTCCTGCGCGGCACGCTCGGCTGGGTGGCCTGCACGCTCGCCGACGAGCGGGTGTACGGCGACCACAGCGTGGTGGTGGGCAACGTGGTGTCCGTCCGCGGCGACGGCGACGGGACGGCCGAGGGCGAGCCGTTGATCTGGCACGACCGGAGGTTCCGGGAGCTGGCACCCGAGGGGGACCGTTGACCGCCCCCTCGACCGCGCCGCCGGCCGCCGCCCCGCCGTGGCGGCCGGCGGACCTGCGGGCCGCCGCCCCCGTCCGGGGGAGGGTCACCGCGGACGTGGCGATCGTCGGCGCCGGGCTCACCGGCCTGGCCACCGCCTACCACCTGGTCCGGCGGGACCCTTCGCTGGACGTCGTGGTGCTCGACGCCACCGGACCGGCGGCCGGCGCCAGCGGGCGCGGCACCGGACTGGTCGGCCCGCGGATCGGCCCGGCCATCGACAAGGCGCGCAAGCGCTTCGGCGACGAGACCGCCCGGGCCTGCTACCTGGCCAGCGAGGACTGGGTCCGCCGGACCGTCGACCTGGTCGGGGAGCTCGGCGCCGACTGCGGGCTCACCGTCGGCGGCCAGCTGATCGTCGCCCACTCCGACCGGGCCGCCGCCACGCTGGCCCGGCAGGCCGAGGCCTACCGCCAACTCGACCTGGACGTCGCACCCGTGGAGCGCCCCGGGCGGTTCCGCGCCGCGCTGCGCCACCCCGTCGCGGCCACCCTCGACCCCGCCGCGCTCACCACCGCGCTCGCCGCCGAGCTGGACCGGCTCGGCGTGCGCCGCTTCGACGGCAGCCCCGTCCTGCGGCTGTCCGACGGCGAACTCACCTGCCCGGCCGGGACGGTACGGGCCGGACGCACGGTCGTCGCGGTCAACGGCTTCGCCCGCTCGCTGGGCCTGCCGGTCGGCACCGTCGCGCCGCTGCAGCTGCACGCCGTCGCCACCGCGCCGCTGTCGCCGGAGGCCCGGGAGCAGCTCGGCACCGAGGCCGTCATCGACGTGACCACACTCGCCCCCTACTACCGGCTCACCCCCGACGGGCGGTTGGTGATGGGCGGCGGCCCGGTGAACATCCCGCCGACCACCAGAGCCGCCGAGCACCGGCGGGCCTGGGACTGGCTCGCCCGCCGACTGCCCGTCCCCGCCCAGATCACCCACCGCTGGACCGGGCAGGTCGGGATGACCGGGGACGACCTGCCGGTGGTCGGGCGGATCGACGACCGCACCTGGTTCGCCGGCGGCTGCTGCGGCCACGGCCTGGCGCTCGCCACGGCCACCGGCGGCCACCTCGCCGAGGCGCTCACCGGCGACGCACCGCCCCCGCTGCCCTGGCACCGGTCGAAGGCTCCGTGGCTGCCGGTGGCCGGTCCGGCCGGTCCGCTGCTCCAGGGCTACCTGCGCCTGCTGGCCCGCCGTGCCGCCCGGGACGGTGGCTGACCCGCCGGATTTGACGCACCATCAGAACACCCGCCCCCGGCGGCGGAGGGTTTCCCGGGCCGACGTCCGGGGCAATCGGCAGTCCCGTAGCGGCATCCGCCCGTAGCGGTATGAGCGAGAGGAAGAGAAATGCTCGTCCGGCACCTCAACTTCGGCACCTATCGGCCGCCTTCGCGGCGGCTGGTCAACGGTGAAGGAGGCCTCTTCCAGGCGGCTCACATGCTCTGCCACTGCCTGCTGCTGGAGACCGACCAGGGCCTCGTCCTGGTCGACAGCGGTTTCGGTACCCGGGACATCGCCGACCCGGTCGGCCGGCTCGGCCGGGCCTTCATGCTGCGCTCCCGGCCGGTGCTGAAGCCCGAGGAGGCCGCCGTCAACCAGCTGAAGGCGCTCGGCTACGACCCGCGGGACGTGCGGCACATCGTGCTCACCCACCTCGACCGGGACCACACCGGCGGGCTGGCCGACTTCCCCGACGCGCAGGTGCACGCCTACGGGCCCGAGTACCGGGCGGCCATGAACCCGCCCACCAAGCTGGAGCGCAACCGGTACCGGCAGAGCCAGTGGGCGCACAACCCCAAGTGGGTCACCCACGAACTCGCCGACGGGGAGAAGTGGTTCGGCTTCGAGTCGGTCCGCGAGATCCCCGGCCTGCCGCCCGAGATCCTGCTGATCCCGCTCGCCGGGCACACCCGCGGCCATGTCGGGGTGGCGGTCGACACCGGCAGCGGCTGGCTGCTGCACGCCGGCGACGCCTACATGTTCCACGGCGAGATCGCCGACCAGCCGTGGTGCACGCCCGGTCTGAACGCCTTCCAGAAGAAGGTCGAGACCGTCCCGGACCGGCTGCCCAACGTCGCCCGGCTGCGCGAACTGCGCCGCAGCGGCGAGGCCGAGGTGTTCAGCGCCCACGACCTGACCGAGTTCCGGGAGTGGCGGAAGCGCGATGAGCGAGATGCCTGAGGCCGCCGTCGCCGGCAAGGAGCGCAGCGGCGTCAGCCCGCTGCTGCTCGTCGCCCTGTTCAGCGGACTGTTCCTGGTCTTCCTGGACACCACCGTGGTCAACGTCGCCCTGCCCGACCTGCGGGACAAGCTCGGCGCCGACGTCAGCGGACTGCAGTGGGTGGTCGACTCCTACCTGCTCACCTTCTCCTGCCTGCTGCTCGGCGCGGGCGCCCTCGCCGACCGGATCGGCGCCAAGCGGCTGTTCGTCGGGGCGCTCGCGGGCTTCACCCTCACCTCCGCCTGGTGCGCCTTCTCCGGCTCGGTCGGGATGCTGCTGATCGCCCGCGCCGCCCAGGGCGTGACCGGCGCGGCGCTGATGCCGGTCTCCATGGTGATCATCACCCAGCTCTACCCCGACCCGACCGCGCGCGGCCGGATGGTCGGCATCCAGTCCGCGGTGGCGGGCCTCGCCCTCACCGCCGGGCCGCTGGTCGGCGGCGTGCTGGTCGAGCAGTACGGCTGGCAGAGCGTCTTCTGGGTGAACATCCCGGTCGGCATGCTCGCCGTCGCGGTGCTCGCCAAGCTGCTGCCGCGGACCCGCCCCGACAACCGGCAGGCCGTCGACGTGCTCGGGCAGCTGCTGTTCGTCGCCGGGGTCGGACTGCTCACCTACGCCCTGATCGAGGGCAACGCGGCCGGCTGGGGCTCGGGCCGGATCGTCGGCTGCTTCGTCGGCGCGGGCGCGGCGCTGGTCGGCTTCGTGTTCTGGGAGGCCCGGCAGCGCCAGCCGATGCTGCCGTTGTCCTTCTTCCGGCACCCGCACGTCAGCGCCGGCGCGATCATCAACTTCACCGTCTTCGGGGCCATGTTCGGCGCCGTCTTCCTGCTGATGCTCACCCTGCAGGAGGTCGACGGGCTCAGCCCGGTCCAGGCCGGCCTGCGGACCGTGGTGATGACCGCCATGGTCACCGTCGCCTCGATCGTCGGCGTGGTCGTCTCCGAGCGGGTCGGCGTCCGGCTCACCGCGCTGGTCGGCGCGCTCGCCATGGGCGGCGGGCTGCTGGGGCTGCGCCTGCTGCACTACCAGGACGGCTTCGGCAGCTACTGGTGGCAGTTCCTGCTGCTCGGCCTCGGCGCCGGCCTGGCCGGGCCGCCGGTCACCGCCGCCCTGCTGCAGGCCGTCCCGGAGGAACGGGCCGGCACCGGCTCCGGCGTCGGCTACACCGCGCGGCAGGTCGGCTCGGTGTTCGGCGTGGCCGTCTCCGGCACGCTCGTCTCGCACCACCTCGCCACCTCGGCGGGCACGGCGCTGGCCGGCCTGCCGCTGCCCCCGGAGGCCGTCGACCGGATCGCCGCCGGGGACTTCTCCGACGCCGGCAAGCTGCCCGAGCAGATCAAGCCGCTGGTGATGGGCAAGGTCGGTGCCGCCTTCCTGGACGGCACCCACATCGCGTACACCGCCGGAGCGGGCGCCTGCGCGGTCGCCGCGGTCGCCGCGGTCCTGCTGCTCGGCGCCCGCGGGCGGACCGGCGGGAAGACGGCCGAGGCCGCCGCCACGCCCGTCGCGGACCGCGTCTGACGGCTGCCGACCCCCGCGGCCACCCCTGGGCCTGTCCGGCCTGACCCGCCGGACAGGCCCTTGTCCTTGACCCCCGGACCCGAACCCGAACCCGCCCCTGTTCCTGCCGCACCCCGGCGGCCCTTCCCCCCACCCCGGGTGTGCGCCGTGCCCTGCGGTGCCACCGGACGAACCCCCTACTGGAGTGAAACGTCGCATGTCCAGGACGGACGAGACCAGTGAGGGCAGCCTGACCGACGACATCTCGATCGGTGTGCTGGCGAAGATGTTCCCCGAGTCCATGGTCGACGCCGCGATCGACCAGGCCGGTGCCCGGGAGACCCGGGCCCGGGTCCTGCCCGCGAAGCTGATGGTCTACCTGTCGATGGCGCTCTGGCTCGAACCCCGGATGGGCTACGAGCGGACCCTGCACCGCCTGCTGCGCGGACTGCGCTGGGCCCGGCCCGGCTGGAGCGGCTACCGCGTGCCCACCGACGGCGCGATCTCGCTCGCCCGGTACCGGCTGGGCGAGGCGCCGCTGCGCAACCTCTTCGACCAGACCGCGGGCCGGGTCGCCACCGGGGGTCCCGAGGACGCCGCCGCGCTCTGGCGCGGCCTGCGCCTGGTCGCGCTGGAGGAGACCGCCTTCGACCTGCCGCCCACCGCGACCGGGCCCGCCCCGGGCGCGCCGCGCTCCCGGGCCGGGCTGGCGGTGCTGGCCGAGTCCGGCACCCTGGGCCTGCTCGGTGCGGCCCTGGAGACCCCGGACGACGCCACGCATCCGTCGCTCCCGGTGCGCCCGCTCGCGGAACGCCTCTACGGCCGGCTCTCGCCCGGCATGCTCCTGATCGCCGGCCGCCCGCTCACCGCGCCGGCGCCGTTCCTGGCCGCCGCCGCGACCGGCGCCCACCTGCTCTGGCGGGCCGACCCCGCGTTGCCGCTGCCGGTCCTCGGGGCGCTGCCGGGCGGCGGCCACCGCTCGGAGTTGGACGGGCCCGGCGGCGCCCTTCCCGTCCGGGTGCTGCAGGACGGCCCGGACGTCCTGGTCAGCACGCTGCTCGACCCGGCCGCCGCCCCCGCCGACGAACTCCTCCGGTGCTTCTGCGAACGGTGGACCATGGACGCGCTGTTCGCGGTGGTCGGCTCCGACCCGCGGCACCCCGGGGTGCCGCTGCGCTCGCGCAGCCCGGAGGGCGTCCGGCAGGAGTTCTGGGCGCTGCTCTGCCTGTACCAGGCGCTGCGCACGCTGACCACGGACCACCGCCGCCGGGTGTGCGCCTGACGTCCCCGACGTGGAAACGGCGGTGCCCCCCGTCCGATCGTGGTGATCGGACGGGAGGCACCGCCGTTTCGGTCGGCCCCCGGTCAGCCCGGGTCAGCCGCGGTCGCCGGCCGCCTCGGCGATGGCGTCGAGCAGCCCGGCGGTCAGGTAGGCGGCGAGTGCGGCGGGCGTCGGGCGGTCGTAGATCAGACCCATCGGCACGTCCACCCCGGTCGCCTCGGTCAGGCGCTTGCCCAGGTCGATCACGGACAGCGAGGAGAAGCCCATCGCCAGGAAGTTCTGCTCCGCGTCGGGCTCCTCCCCGGCGGGGCTCCCCAACACCTCGGCGCACTCCCGCAGGACGGCCTCCAGCACGGCGGACCCCCGCTCGGCGGACGGCAGTTCGGCGATCCGGTCGAGCAGCTCCACCCGGTCCACGGTGGCGCCCCGCCGCCGGCCGGCCCGCTCCTGCTGCTCCCGCCGGCGCCACTGGGCCAGCGCCGGCAGCAGCTCGGCCAGCACGTCGCCCCGGTTCACCGGGCCGTCCGAGGAGCCGTCCGCCGAGCCGGCGTCCAGCCCGAGGAGCAGGCTCAGCCGCTCGACGTCCTGCTCCTCGACGGCCGCCCAGAACCGGCCCTCCGGCGAGTTCGCCGAGACCCGGCCGGTGTCCTCGCTGTCGAGCCAGTAGCGCCGCCGCTGGAACGCGTACGTCGGCAGCTCCACCCGGGCGCGCGGCCCGGCCGAGCCGAGCAGCGGCGCCCAGTCGACCTCCACGCCCCGCACCTGGAGACCGGCGACGGCCGCCAGCAGCGAGGAGGCCTCGGCCCGGCCGCGCCGCACAGCCGCCAGGGCGACGGCCGGGGCGCGGACCGCGGTGCCCGCCGGGGCCTCCTCGGCCAGCGGGGCCAGTACCGCGTCCGGTCCGAGCTCGACGAAGGTGCGCACGCCCTGCTCCCGCAGGGTCTGCACGCCGTCCCCGAACCGCACCGTCGCGCGGAGCTGGCGCACCCAGTACTCCGGGTCGGTGAGCTCCCCGGGCGCGGCGAGCGCCCCGGTCACGTTCGACACCACGGCGAGCTGCGGCTCCCGGTAGGCCAGCTCGCGGGCGACCTTCTCGTAGTCCGCCAGCACCGGCTCCACCAGGGCCGATTGGAGGGCCAGGGCCGAGCGCAGACGGCGCACCTTGCGGGTGCGGCCGCGCCACCAGCGCTCCACCGCCGTCACGTCCGGGACCGGCCCGGAGACCACCACCGAGGCCGGCCCGTCGACCGCCGCCACGCTCACCCGGGCGGCGAGGCCCGAGGACGCCAACTGCTCCGACACCTCGGCGAACGAGGCGGCCACGGCGAGCATCGCCCCGCCGGACGGCAGCTCCTGGAGCAGCCGGCCGCGGGCCGCGACCAGCCTGGCCGCGTCGTCGAGCGAGAGGACGCCGGCGACGTGGGCGGCGGTCAGCTCGCCCAGCGAGTGCCCGAGGACGAAGTCCGGGCGGGCGCCGAAGGACTCCAGCAGACGGAACAGCGCGACCTCGAAGGCGAACAGCGCGGGCTGGGCGACGGCGGGCCGGTCGGCGCCGGCCGCGTCGAGCAGCAACTCGCTGCCCGAGCTGCCGAGTTCGGCGGCCAGCGCGGTGCGGGCGGCGTCGAAGGCGGCGGCGAAGGCGGGGAAGGCCTCGTACAGCTCCCGGCCCATCCGGGCCCGCTGGGTGCCCTCGCCGGTGAACAGCACCGCCCACGGGCCGGAGGCCACCCGGCCGGTGACGGCGCCGGGGGCGGTGCCGCCCTGGGCCACCACGCCCAGCGCGGTGAGGAGTTCGGTGCGGGTCCCGCCGAGGGCCACCGCGCGGTGGTCGAAGCGGGTCCGGTCGCCGAGCAGGGCGGCCGCGATGTCGCGGTCGTCCGCCTCCGGCCGGGCGAGCAGGGCCGTGCGGAGCCGGGCGGCCTGGCCGCGCAGCGCCTCGGGCGTGGTGGCGGAGAGCACCCAGGGCAGCGGACCGCCGGGCTCGGCGGGCTCGGCGGGCTGCCCGTCGCCGTGCTCGGCGCGGGCGTCCTCGGGCTGCTCGATGATGACGTGGGCGTTGGTGCCGCTGATCCCGAAGGCGGAGATGCCGGCCCGGCGCGGGCGGCCGGTCTCCGGCCACGCACGGGCCTCGGTCAGCAGCTCCACGGTGCCCGGCGACCAGTCGACCAGCCCGGAGGGCTCGTCGATGTGCAGGGTCCGCGGCAGGACGCCGTGGCGGATTGCCATGACCATCTTGATCACGCCCGCGACGCCGGCGGCGGTCTGGGCGTGGCCGATGTTGGACTTCAACGAGCCGAGCTGGAGCGGCCGTTCGCGCTCCTGGCCGTAGGTGGCGAGGATCGCGTTGGCCTCGATCGGGTCGCCGAGCGAGGTGCCGGTGCCGTGGGCCTCGACGGCGTCCACGTCGGTCGGGGTGAGGCCGGCCCGGTCGAGGGCCTGGCGGATCACCCGCTCCTGGGCGGGGCCGTTGGGGGCGGTCAGGCCGTTGCTGGCGCCGTCCTGGTTGATCGCGGTACCGCGGATCACCGCGAGGACCGGGTGGCCGTTGCGGCGGGCGTCCGAGAGCCGTTCGAGCAGCAGCAGGCCGGCGCCCTCCGACATCGTCATCCCGTTCGCCGCGGCGGCGAAGGGCTTGCTCCGGCCGTCCGGGGCGAGGCCGTGCAGCCGGCTGAACTCGGTGAACGCGCTCGGGGTGGCCATCACGCTGACACCGCCCGCGAGGGCGAGCGTGCACTCGCCGGCGCGCAGTGCCTGGGTGGCCATGTGCAGGGTGACCAGCGAGGAGGAGCAGGCGGTGTCGACGGTGACCGCCGGGCCCTCCAGGCCGAGGGTGTAGGAGACCCGGCCGGAGGCGACGGCACCGGTGCCGTTGATGCCGATCTGGCCCTCGAACTCCTCGGGGCTGTGGTGGACGAACCGGCCGGAGTAGTCCTGGTACATCACGCCCGCGTACACGCCGGTGTGGCTGCCGCGCATGGTGGTCGGGTCGATGCCCGCGCGCTCGAAGGCCTCCCAGGAGGTCTCCAGCAGCAGCCGCTGCTGCGGGTCGAGGGCGACGGCCTCGCGGGGGGCGATGCCGAAGAACGCCGGGTCGAACTCGGCGGCGTCGTAGATGAAGCCGCCCTCCTTGGCGTAGCTCGTCCCCGGGTGGTCCGGGTCCGGGTGGTAGAGGTTCTCCAAGTCCCAGCCGCGGTCCGTCGGGAAGCCGGATACGGCGTCCCGCTCGTCCGCCAGCAGCTCCCAGAGCTCCTCGGGGGAGGTGACCCCGCCGGGGAAGCGGCAGCCGATGCCGATGATCGCGACCGGGTCGTCGTCGGCGGCCACCGTCGGCGCGGCCGCCACCACCGCCTTCTGCTCGAAGAGTCGGCGCTCGACCAGCTCGGCGATGGCGAGCGGGGAGGGGTGGTCGAAGACGAGGGTGCTGGAGAGGGTGAGCCCGGTGGCCTTGTTGAGGCGGTTGCGCAGCTCGACCGCGGTCAGCGAGTCGAACCCGAGCTCCTTGAACGGCCGTTGGGGGTTGATTGCGCCGGTGTCGGTGTGCCCGAGGACGGTGGCGACCTGGGTGGAGACCAGGTCGAGCAGGGCCTGGGTGCGGTCGCGCCCGGTGAGTGCGGCCAGGCGCCGGACCAGGCCGCCGTCCGCACCGCCGGCCCGGCGGGCGGGCACCCGGACCAGGCTGCGCAGGACGGCCGGCAGTTCGCCGCCCGCCGCGTTCGCCCGCAGGGCGGGCAGGTCGAGGCGGACCGGGACGAGGACGGGCTCGTCCGTGGTGCGCAGCGCCGCGTCGAAGAGACCGAGGCCCTGGGCCTCGGTGATCGCGGCCACGCCGCCCCGGCTGAGGCGGGTGAGGTCGGCCTCGGTGAGCTCGCCGGTCATGCTGCTGCTCTGCGCCCAGAGGCCCCAGGCGAGGGAGTGGGCGGGCAGGCCCTGGGTGTGCCGGTGGGCGGCGAGGGTGTCGAGGAAGGTGTTGGCGGCGGCGTAGTTGGCCTGGCCCGGCCCGCCGAGGACACCGGCCAGGGAGGAGTAGAGGACGAACGCCGACAGCGGGAGCTCGCGGGTGAGTTCGTGGAGGTTCCAGGCGGCGTCGACCTTGGGCCGCAGGACGGTGTCGAGGCGTTCGGGGGTGAGGGTGGGGAGGATGCCGTCGTCGAGGACGCCGGCGGTGTGGACGACGGCGGTGAGGGGGTGTTCGGCCGGTATCTGGGCGATGACGTGGGCGAGGGCTTGGCGGTCGGCGGTGTCGCAGGCGGCGATGGTGGTGCGGGCGCCGAGTCCGGTGAGTTCGGCGGTGAGTTCGGTGGCGCCGGTGGCGTCCGGTCCGCTGCGGCTCACGAGCAGGAGGTGGCGCACGCCGTGGGTGGTGACCAGGTGGCGGGCCAGCAGGGCCCCGAGGCCGCCGGTGCCACCGGTGATCAGCACCGTGCCCTCGGGCTCCCAGGGCGCGGTGGCAGCCTCGCCCGCAGGGGTGCTGCGGACCAGACGCGGGACGCGGGCGAGACCGTCGCGCAGGGCCAGCTGGGGTTCGTCGGCCGTGAGCAGCGCGGGGAGCACCCGGTCGGAGGCCGGCAGGCCGTCCGAGTCGACCAGGGTGATCCGGCCGGGCTGCTCGCTCTGCGCGGACCGGACCAGGCCCCAGATCGCGGAGGTGGCCAGGTCGGGCGTCTCGTCGGCGGTCACGGCGACCGCGCCGGAGGTGGCGACGACCAGGCGGGAGCCGGCGAAGCGGTCGTCGCGCAGCCAGTCCTGCACCAGGCCGAGCACCCGGGCGGTGGCGGTGCGGACCGCCCCGGGCAGGGCGGCGCCAGGCGTCTCCTCGGGAGCCTGCCGGGGCACCTGCACCAGCACGGTGTCCGGGACGGCCCCGCCGGCGTCGACGCCGGCCCGCAGGCCCGTCAGGTCGCCGTCGGCGAGCAGGAACGGCTCGGGCGCCGTGGCGGTCGGGGTCGGCAGGGTCGTCCACTGCAGCCGGTGGAGGTCGTCCTGCCCGCCGCCGCCGAGCAGCGCCGGGTCGAGGGGTCGGACGGTGAGCGAGCCGATGGTGGCGACGGGGGCGCCGGAGTCGTCGGCGAGGTGCACGGTGAGCCGGTCGGTGCCGCTGCTGACGATCCGGGCGCGGGCGGTGGTGACGCCCGTGGCGTGCAGGGCGACGCCGGACCACGCGAACGGCAGCCTGATCGCGCCCGTGGTGTCGGCGGCCTTCGGGTGGAGGGCCGCGTCGAGGAGTGCGGGGTGGAGGGCGAAGCCGGCGCCGTGCTGCTCCTCGGGGAGGCTGAGCTCGGCGTAGAAGTCGTCGCCCTGGCGCCAGGCGGCGGTGACGCCCTGGAAGACCGGGCCGTAGGTGAGGCCGATTCCGGCCAGCTGGTCGTAGAGCGCGTCGGCGGAGAGCGCCTCGGCGTTCTGCGGCGGCCAGGTGCGCAGTTCGGCGCCGCGGACGGGGGTGCCGCTGAGGAGGCCCTCGGCGTGCAGGGTCCAGGGCTGGTCGCCGCCCTCGGGGCGGGAGTGGACGGTGACGGGGCGTCGGTCGCTTCCGTCGGCGGCGTTGACGGTGATCTGGAGTTGGGCGGCCTGGCCCTCGGGGAGGGGCAGCGGCGCGTGCAGGACCAGTTCGTCGAGGGTGGTGTGGCCGCTCTCCTCGCCTGCCCGGATGGCGAGTTCGACGAAGGCGGTACCGGGGAGGATCGCGGTCTCGCCGATGGTGTGGTCGGCGAGCCAGCCGTGGGTGGCCAGTGCGAGGCGCCCGGTGAGCACGGTGGTCTCGCCGTCGGCCAACCGCGCGACGGCGCCGAGGAGGGGGTGGTCGATCGGGCTGAGGCCTGCTGTTGTCACGTCGCCGCGTGTGGGGGGTGTTTCGAGCCAGTAGTGCTGGTGTTGGAAGGGGTAGGTGGGGAGGTTGGTGGGGGTGGGGTTGGTGGGGTGGTGGTGGGTCCAGTTGATGGGGGTGTGGGT
>NZ_JBHVUV010000028.1:0-131834 GCF_042883905.1 Kitasatospora sp. NPDC058170 | reverse complement strand
GCGCCGCCCTGTTCGGCGGCCGCGCCGGGGCGGCCCTCGCCCGGCTGCGCCTGGCCACCGCGCTCGGCGGCGCCGCCGGGCCGGACGAGGCGCTGCTCGCCGAGGCGCTCGCCGACGCCCGGGCGCTGGACGCCGCCGTCCGCGGCGAGCCGGTCGAGGGACTGGCCGCACCGGAGGCGGCGGGCCTGCTCTACGGGGTGGCCGGCCTCGCCCTGCTGCATCTGCGGCTGCACCGCGAGACCGGCGAACCCTGGCTGCTGGACGCCGCCCGGGTGGCGCTGGAGCGGGCGAGGGCGCAGTGCGTGCGGGTGCGGGACGGCTCGGTGCAGGTCAGGGACGGCAAGCGGCACCTGGTCTACCTGGACCGGGGCAGCAGCGGCATCGCGCTGGTCGCCCAGGAGTACCTGGCCGTCCGGCCCGAGGCCGCCGACGACCCGGCCTGGCGCGGCTTCTCGGCGGACGTCCGGCGGGCCTGCGCCCCAGGGTTCCTGCGCGAGCCCGGCCTCTTCCGCGGGCGCTGCGGGCTGACCCTCGCACTCGACCGGCTGGACGGGGACGGGGACGGGCCGCGGTCCGGTGTCTCCGCGGAGGCGCCCGAGCCGGGGCAGGAGGCCGCGCCGGGGCGGGCGGAGGTCCTCGGGCAGGTCCGCAACCTCGGCTGGCACCTGGTGTCCCGCCCGGAGGGCCTGCTGGTGCCCGGCACCAGGCTGCGCCGCTTCTCCGCCGACCTGCACACCGGCGCCGCCGGGGTGCTGCTCGCCCTGCACACGCTGTCCGCGCCGTCGGACGGGAGTCTGCTGGACGTCCTCACCCTGGGCTGAGCGGGACGGCCTACGCCAGGTCGCCGTCGGTGAGCCCGGCCCGCTCCCGGGCGTGCAGCTGGGTGAGCCGCGGCAGCGCGTACAGCGCGGCGTGCGCGGTCACCTCGCCGACCGGGGAGGTGACCGCTCCGGTGTCGGCCAGCGCCTCCAGGGTCCGCAGCGCGACCCGTTCGGGCCGGCCGAGCGCCGCGGCCGCCTCCGGCAGGGTGAACAGCAGGGACAGCGGCAGTGCGGCCAGCCGCCCGAGGGCGAGCCGGCCCTGGTCGGTGAGGTCCCGCCAGCCGGAGTCCAGCCGGGAGCGCACCGCGACGTCCCCGGCGACGAGTTCGTCCAGCGCGGCGGCCGGATCGGCCAGCCGGGCCGCGTACTCGCCGAGCGGCAGGTGGCGCAGGACGGCCAGCCTGGTCCCGCTGACCCGGACGGCCAGCGGCAGCAGCCCGCAGGCCTCGACGATCCGGCCGGCGGCGGCCCGGTCGGTGCCGATCCGACCCGGTCCGATGATCCGGCCGAGCAGTTCCAGGGCCTCGGTCCGGTCGAAGAACGGGACGTTGACCCGGTGCACGGAGGCGAGTCCGGCGAGCTGGCTGCGCGAGGTCACCACGGCGGCGCTCGGTCCGAAGCCGGGCAGCAGCTCACGGACCACCGCCTCGCCCGGCGCGTCGTCGAGGATCAACAGCATCCGCCGGCCGGCCAGCGAGGCCCGCCACAGTGCCGTGGCCTGCGCCGGGTCGGCCGGTCCGTGCTCGGACTGCCCGGTGAGCGCGGCGAGTTCGGCCAGCACCTCGGTGATCGGCCGGGGCGTGCCGTCCTCGGTGCGCAGCCGGACCAGCAGCCGGCCGTCCGGGAAGCGGTCGGCCAGCAGGTGGCCGGCCCGTACGGCGAGCGCGGTCTTGCCGATCCCGGCGGGGCCGGAGAGCACCGCGACCCGGCCGCCGCCGTTGCTCAACGCGTCGAGCAGATCCCGCAGTTCGTCGGAGCGGCCGGCGAAGTCGACGGTGTCGGCGGGCAGCAGTGAGCCGCCCGGGCCCGCACCCTGGGCCGGTCTCGCGGCGCCGACCGGGCGGGCCCGGCCGCGGGCCAGCAGGGACCGGTACAGGGCGGTCAGGGCCGGGCTCGGCTCCAGGCCCAACTCCCTTGCGAGCAGCTGGCGGTGGGTGTCGTAGACGGCGAGTGCCTCGGCCTGTCGGCCGGACAGGTGCAGGGCGCTCATCCGGGCCGCCTGGAGGCGTTCGCGCAGCGGGTGGCGCTCGGCGAGCTCGGCGAGCTCCTCGGCCACCGCCGCCGCGTTGCCGAGCTCCAACTCGGTCTCCGCCCAGTCCTCGTGGACGCCCAGGCAGCGGGCCTCCAGGCGTTCGGCCTCGGCCTCCACGGCGGGGGAGCAGCGCAGGTCGGCCAGCGGCGGGCCCTGCCACAGGTCGAGGGCCTGCCGCAGCAGCCGGGCCGCCGGGGCGAGGGCGCCGCCGTCGGCCGCCGCCCGTCCGGCCCGGGCCAGCGCGCGGAAGTGCAGGACGTCCAGCTCCGGTTCGCCGACCTTCAGCAGGTAGCCGCCGCCCGAGTGCAGCAGTCGGCCGGGCTCGTCCTCCCGGCCGAGCAGGGCGCGCAGGGTGCTCACGTACACCTGGAGGTTCTTCCGGGCGGTGCGCGGCGGCTCCTCCGGCCAGACGGCGTCGGTGAGCAGCTCGACCGGGACGACGGTGTTGGCCCGGCTCAGCAGGACGGCCAGCACCAGGCGTTGCTTGAGCGGCCCGAGGGCCAGCGGCCGGCCGGCGGCCTCGCCGGCGAGCGGGCCGAGGACGGAGAACCGCAGCCGGGTGGGCTGCGCTGCGTCGGCGGGCGGTGCCAGGGGCATCGGCTGTCTCCGGGGCCGTGGGGCGGACAGGGGGTCGGCGGTGTGCGGGGTGTGCAGGTGTGCGGGTGCGCAGGGGGTGTGCAGGGGCGGTTCCGGGAGTGCGGGGTCGGTCGGTCGGTTGGTCGGTCCGTCCGGGCGGGCGCCGGTGCCTGCCCGCCGATGATCTCGGTCGGCCGGGGGCCGGGTCATCGGTAGGGTGCCCGCATGTTCCGGGCGGGGGCCCGGCCGAACGCGGGGGTGCGCCCCCATAATGCCGGTCGGCCGGTCGGTCCTCGGCGGGTTTTTCCCAGCGGCCCCACCGGCGGCCCCACTGGCACCCTCGGCGGCGGCCCCGCCTGCGGCCGCCTGACGGCCCGTCGCGGCGGCGCGGCTACCCGCCGGTGTCGAGTTCGGCCGCGAGGTCGCAGAGCGCGGCGCGGTCCGGGCGGCCGGTCTTGCTGAGCAGGTTCGCCATGTGCTTCTCCACCGTGCGGGGCGAGATGGACAGTTTGCGTGCGATCTGCTGGTTCCCGGGGCGTTCGGCGAGCAGGGCGAAGACCTCGTACTCGCGCAGGGTCACCCCGGTCGTCCGCAGCGGCGCCGGGATCTGGTCGCGGCCGCCCCGGTGCTGGGCCACGCTCGCACCGGCCCGGCGCAGCAGCGCCCGGCAGGCCCCGGCGACCGGGGGGATCCCGGCGGCGTGGAAGTACTCCTCCGTGGTGCGCAGCCAGCCGACCGGGTCGCCCCAGCCGTCGGCGAGGGCGGCCTCGGCGGTGACGCGCAGGGCCAGCTGGTGGGCCAGCGGGAACGGCGCGGCGGTCGCGCGGGCCTCGGCGACGGCCCGGGCGGCCTCCTCGGGGCGGCCCTCGCGGCCGAGCAGGACGGCCTGGGCGAAGCACAGGAACTGCCGGTTCCAGGCGAGTTCGGCGGCGGGCGCGGCGGCGGCCCGCTCGAACTCGGCCCGCTGCCAGGCGCCGGCCGCCACCTCCAGCAGCGGGTGCAGGCCGTGGCGGCCGGCCAGGTAGAAGACGCTGGGGTGCTCCTGCTCCCAGGCGATCCCGGCGGCCAGTTCGGCGCGGGCCCGGTCGCGGTCCTCCGCCAGCAGCGCGCCCACCGCCCGGCAGAGGCCGAACCGCAGCGGCATCAGGAACGACTCCTCGCCGCCGGCCTGCCGGAACCGGGCCAGGTCGCGCTCCATCGCCCGGCTGCGGCCCTGGTGGGCGGCGAGGGTGGCGGAGGTGAGCAGCAGGTAGCGGTGGGCGGCGAGGTTGCGCAGCCGGGCGGTGGCGTCCAGGCAGCGGTCGACGATCTCCCGGGCGGTGGGGAAGTCGCCGCGCAGCAGGGCGTTCATGGCGAGCAGCCCGTCCAGGGTCTGGGTCAGCACGATCGCGCCGAGTCCGGCGGCGGCCTCCCGTGCCTGCTCCAGCCGGCTGCCGTCGCCGGTCCGCATGAAGGCGTTGGCGCCGAGCCGCAGCAGTGCCTCCACCCGCCAGACCGGCAGCGCGTGCGCCTCGGCGACCGCGAGCATCCGCTCCAGGCAGGCGTCGGCGGCGTCGAAGCCGCGCTCGCGGGCCAGCAGGGCGAGCAACTGCCAGGCCTGGCAGGCGACCACCGGCAGACCGGCCTGCTCGGCGACCTCGGCGGCGCGGCGGGCGAGCCGCTCGGTCTCGGCGAGCCGGCCTGGTCCGCCGTGCGCGTGGGGCGGGCCGGCCTGCCGCCCGGACGGGTCCGCCGCGTCCTCGCCGGGCCGGGGTCCGTCGGCGCCGCGCGGCCCGCCGGGGCCCCGGTCGGGGAGAAGGGCGAGGTGGCCCTCCACGACGGCCAGTGCGGCGCCCTGCTCCGGGCGCGGGTCCTCGCCCAGCAGGGCGCGGGCGGCGGCGATCTGCCCGACCGCCTCGGCGACCCGCTCGGCCATCACCGCCACCCAGGCGAGCCTGGTGTGCAGTTGGACCCGGAGGTCGACGGCCGTCGAGCGGCCGGCCGCGCGGTCCGGGTGGAGCGGGGGCAGCGTGCGGACCAGCTCGAACGCCCGGTCCAGCTGCCCGGACTCGGCCAGCGCCGCCAGCAACTGCTCGGTGACGGCGGCCCGTTCGGCGTCCCCGGCGAGCTCGTACCCGCGCTCCAGCAGCACCACGGCCGATCCGGAGGCGCCCGCCTCCAGCATCCGCCGGCCGGCCTCGGCGAAGTGCACCGCGGCCCCGGCCCGGTCCCCGCCGGCCAGCAGCAGGGAGCCGACCAACTGCCGCCGCTCGTCCAGGAGGTCCGGGTCGGCGCGGATGATCGCCTGGGCGGCCCGGCGCGCCACGGCGGCCCGTTCGGCGGGGGCCAGCGCGGCGGTGACGGCGTCCGCGGTGAGCGTGTGCCGGAAGGCGTAGCGGTCCGGGGCGGCGCCGTCCGGGACGATGACGTTGGCCTCGGAGGCCGAGCGCAGGTGGCTGAACAGGACCCGGTCCTCGAAGCCGGTGATCAGCTGGACGGTCGCCACCGAGAAGCGGCTGCCCAGGGTGGCCGCGATCAGCAGCAGTTCGCGCACCTGCGGGTCGAGCCGGTCGATCCGCCGGCCCCAGCTGCGGACGATCGTGCTGGGCACCCCGGCGCACAGGCCCTCGGTGACCTCCCACCGCCCGCCGTCGCGGCGCAGCGCCCCCGAGGCGAGCATGTCGGCGAGCAGCTCCTCGATCAGGTACGGGCAGCCGTCGCCGCGTTCGGCCAACTGCGCCAGGACGGCGGCCGGCACCTCGGCGACGTCGCTCTCCAGGCAGGCGGCGGCCATCGCCCGGACCTGCTCGGGCGGCAGCGGCCGCAGCTCCGCCACCGCGGCGGCGCGCCGGCGCTCGGCCGCGCGCACCAGGTCCAGGGCCGGGCCCGGTTCGGCCCGCAGGGTGGCGACCAGCAGGACCGGCAGGCCGTCCAGGTTGTCGACCAGGTACTCCAGGACCGCCACCGTCTCCGCGTCGGTGTCGTGCAGGTCCTCCAGCAGGAGGACGCAGCCGTGCTCCCGGCCGAGGACGGCCAGCAGCCGCAGCAGCGCCTCGGCGAGCTCGACCACCGTCTCCGGGTAGGCACGGGCGGCGGCCGCGGAGGCGGCGGCGCCGCGCCACTCGGGCACCAGCCGGGCGAGCGCGGGGCGGTAGGGGTCGAGCTCCGGGTCGGTGGGCGGGCCGGCGGCCCGGAAGCGGGAGGAGAGCGCCTCGATCAGCGGACGGAAGGGTGTCACCGTGCCGGTGGAGCTGCCCCGGCCGCGCAGGACCGGCAGGCCGAACCCGTACGCCTGGAACGCGCACTCGCCGGCCAGCCGGGACTTGCCGAAGCCGGCCTCGCCAAGCAGGAAGACCGCCCGGCCGGACCGCTGGCGGGCGGCCGTCAGCGCGCTGCCGAGCAGGCCGAGCTCGGCTGCCCGGCCGACGGTGATCGACGAAGTGGTCCGCATGGCCGCAGGCTACTTGACGGCTCATCTGATCTGTAGAGTAGCGAACCGGCCACTGCACAGTCACCCCGTCATCACGGGGAGTCCGCAGGGGTCCCAGATGGCGGACGTCCGGCGCCGGTCCCGGCCGCCACCGGGGCGCTGCCCGTTCCCCGGTGGCGGTGGGCCCGGTCGGCCGCGTCCTACTCGACGGGTCGTCCGGACAGGTCGTGCGATCCCTCTCGCGAGGGTGTTCCCACAGGTCAGATCGGTACGGTCATGGTGGGGAACTCGAAGATCGGCGGCACCGCGCCGCCACCGCCGGCCAGCAGCTGGGACCGCAGTCCGAGCCCGCCGCCGGCCCGCAGGCGGATGTCACCCGCCGGGTGGTCGACCGCCTCGTCCGGGCGGGCATCGGGTTGCTTCCAGCTCAGCACCAGGTCGCTGTCGTTCATGCGTTCCTCTACTCCCATTCGTCATTGAAGTGAGCGGTTCCCGAGAGGTCGGTGCCCCCGCGGATCGACGGGCACCGGTGGAACCGGAGCGGACGGTGCGTCGCCCCGTCGCGCCGGTTCGCTCGTGGTGGATGCTTCCGGTGGGCGGTCAGGCGGTCAAGGGGGCCGACGGTGCCAAGGGGTGGAGCAGCAGCGCCGAGGGCACGTGCTCGGGGTAGCCGAGGCGCAGCAGCCCGTGCCCGATCCCGGCGAGGCCGGTCAGCAGGCCGGGGTGCGCCACGTGCTCCGGGGTGCCGCAGCGCGGACCTTCGTGGTCGACGACGGCCAGCAGCCCGCCCGCGCGCCGCACCCACGGCGTGCGCCCGTACGGCGTCCGGGTGCGGCCGAGCAGTTCCAGCACGCCCAGCTCGCCGTGGCAGAGGCTGTGGTCCGCGAGCGGGGCGGCGCGCGCGGTGTTCCGTACGGCGCGCTGCGCCCAGTCGGCGAGCCGCTGGTCGGCGAGGGCGGCCGGGTTGTCGGTGACGGCGAGCGCGATGCCGGGCCGGCCGCGGCACCAGGAGGACTCGCGCGAGCGGACGGCGGTGGCCGTGTGCAGGGCCGCCAGGCCCGCCCGGTGGTGCGGGCCGCCGGCCGGTTCCCCGACGGCCTCGGCGAACCGCAGCAGCGCCCACCCGGTGCCGGCCGAGCCGTGGGCGAAGCCGGTGGTGGTGGGCGGCGGGGTCGCGGCCAGCCGGTCCGCGCAGAGCCGGGCGGCGCGCAGCGCGTCGGGCCGGCCGGTGGCGGCGTGGACGGCGAGCAGCGCCGCCAGACCGCCGGCCGTACCGCTGTGCACGCCGGTGTCGGTCTCCCGTTCGGCGGCGGCCGCGGTCAGCGCCACCGCCGGGTCGATCCACTGTCGGATCAGCGGGTCGTCGAGGATCCGGGCGAGCTCGGTGAGCGCGTAGGCGATGCCGCCGAGCCCGGCGAAGGCGCCCGAGCCGACCGCGGCCGGCCGGTCGGGGTGCCCGCCGAGGGCCTCCAGCAGGCCGGGGACGGGCACCAGCGCGCGGCGGGCCACCTCGGCGTAGCGGTCGGAGCCGGTGAGGCCGGCCAGTTGGGCCAGGAACAGCGCCGTCCCGGTGTATCCGCCGGCCAGGTCGGCGCCGAGCGGGCGGACCCGCCAGTACCGCTCGCCGAGCAGCTCCAGGCCGAGCCAGTTGGCACGGGACCGGTCCTGGTGGGACGGGGTGTGGTGGGACCGGTCCTGGTGGGACGGGGCGTGCTCGCGGTCCTGGGGCCGGTGCCCGCCGGTCCGGGGCCCGGGCTGCGGGGCGCGGCCGGGCGCGGCCGGAGTCTGGTAGGCGAGCGCGACGAGCTGGTCGCCGATGCCGCGGGCGGCCGCCAGCAGCTGCTCGGGCTCCGGCGCGGTCGCCCAGATGTTCTCCGGCGCGGGCCGCCCGGGCCGGTGCGGGGGCGCGGCGGCGGCGCCCGCCATCGCGGCCCGGACGATCCACTCCTGGTCCTTGCGGTCCACTCCGTTCAGCGCGGCGAGTTTGGCCTCGGCCCGGGCCAGTCCGGGCTGCGCCAGTCCGCCGGGCAACCGGGTGCCGGCGGCGGTCCACAGGTCGCGGTCGCCGGGGCGGGCGGTGAACAGCGGGATGTCGCCCGCCCAGAGGTCCGCGAGCTCGTGGTCGGCGAGTTCGGGCCGGCCCGGGTCGCCGACCGCGTCGGTCCGCAGCAGGTCCAGCACCGCGGCCCGGGCGGCGGCGTCGCGCAGCACGTCCGGGTGGGTCGACTCGTCCAGCAGCCGCGCGTACACCCGGGTGGCCCGGGGCACCACCCGCACCTCGTCCTCGGCGAAGGTGCGCAACAGGCCGGCCGGGCCCAGGAGTCGGGAGCGTCCGGCGGTGAGCGCCGCGTAGCCGGCGCGGAACCCGGCGACCAGCGCCTCGGTGTACTCCGCCGGGTCGACCGGGGCGCCGTTCAGCCGGGGCCGGTTGCGGGCCTCGCCGAACGGGCGGGCCCGGCGGATCAGCCGCATCTCGTCGGTGCCCGCCCCCGCCCAGTCCACGCCCTCCACCGGGGAGGTGCCGGCCCGGCCGCCGCCGCCGATGCCGGAGACGTCCAGCGCACCGTCGTCGCCCAGCAGCAACTGCGGCAGCAGGCCGACCCGGTGGACGGACTCGTGCAGCGCACGGGCCGCCGGGTCCTCCGCCGGGAGGGACTGCGCGGGCGGGTGGAACAGCGTCTCGACGTCCACCAGGACGGGCTGGTCCCCGCAGGCGACGAGGTTCTCGAAGTGCAGGTCGGTGCCGTCCAGCACGTGCAGCAGCGCGAGCAGCGCGCCCTGCCGCCGGTAGAACCGCTCGACCTCGTACCCGGTGTGGCACGGTCGCGCCTCGACGAACTCCGCCCAGCCGTAGTCACCCCGGTCCAGCAGGCCGAGAGCGCGCAGCCGGGGCACCCCCGGCTGGGCGTTGTACCAGCCGAGCACGCCGTTGAAGTGCCGGTGCGCGGCCGGGGGCCGGGGCCGGTGGACGACGGCGGCGCCGCCCGAGAAGTGCAGCACCGCGACGGCCCGGCCGCGCCGGTGGCGGTCGCCCGCCTCGGACTCGACGGCCACCAGCCGCCCGGGGTCGGCGCCGCGCAGCAGGCCGGTGACCAGTAGCGGCCGGTCGGCGGCGAGGCGGATGAGCAGCTCGGCGCAGGCGTCGGCGCCGTCCAGACAGGTCCGGCCGAGCAGCCGGGCCAGCACCGGGTACTCGCGCAGCAGGGCGGCGAGGCCGTCGCGCCGCGCGGTGTGCGCCAGGAAGGCGCGGAACCGCTCCTGCGGGGTGCCGCCGGCGAGACGGCCGTTCACCCGGGCCACGTTCAGCTCCAGGACGAGCGTGCGGGCGGCGAGCCGGGCCAGCCGCTCGGTGAGCCGGGCGGTGAAACCGGCCCGCACGGCGGGCAGGTCGATCTGCTCGCAGGCCCGGACGGCGGCGGGCAGCGCGGCGTACATCCGCACGGCGGCCCGCTCGGCGAACGGCGCGAGGACGAGCGCGAAGCCGGTCAGCCCGGGATAGGCGGCCCTCGGCACGATCGCCCGGAGGGGCGCGGCGGCCACGGCGGCCTCGGTGAAGGCGGCCCAGTCCGGCCGACCCGCGGGGGCGGGTCGACCCGGTGTCAGGCCGGCCTCCCACCAGGCCGGCTGCGGGCTGCGCCGGTGTGCCGCCTCGGGCGGGGAGGCGTCACCGGACATCGGAGTGTGCGGCGTTGATACGGCGGCGGTGGCCACCGGTGCGACCGGGCCCTGATCCGGTACGCCGCCCCCGTCGGGGCGCGCTCTGCGCACGGCGTTCACCTCTGCCACCACCGCACCTCCGATGCCGGGAGAGGGCGGCGCTGCCGTCGAAGTCGCTGCCCTCGGTGCTGATCCTTGTCCTGCCGCGGCCACCGGGGCATGGGGGACCGGCCCCCATCTTTGTGGCGCCGTCCCCGCATGATCCGGTCCTCCGCACGATCGGGCCCCCGCCACCGTCCGGTCGCCCCGGGCCGTGCACGGCCGGCGGTCCGGACCGCCGGGCTCCCGTGGCGCGATCATCCCACGGGCGGCGCGGGTGCCGGCAGGCGCACGGCGGTCCACACTCCCGGCGGGACGGGGCCGCCGGGGCCGTCGGGTGCGTCGGTGCGGCAAGGGCCGAGTCGGGTACCCGCGCGGGCCGTTCGGCCCTTCCCGCGGCCGCGGTCGGGCGGGATGGTGATCGCCGTACGGGTGGGTGTGCGGGCCCGGCGGGGAGGGCAGACGTGACAGCACGTGGAATCGGTGTGTCGGGACGAAGGGGCCTGAGGTGGGCGAGTTGGTCACTGTGCAGGTGTGCGAGGGGCTGGCGCGGGACGCCGCGATCGATGCCGAGACCCGGATCGCGGCCGCGGCGTCCGGGTCGGGCGCCCTGGTCGAGGAACTGCGGGTCCGGGTCGGACTGGTGGGCGCGGGCACGGTACTGGCCCAGGCCAACGCGGAGGTCGACGGCCGGCGGGTCCGCGTCCAGGAGGCCGGTGCCGAACTGGCCGAGGTGCTGGACCGGCTGGCCGCGGGCCTGCGCGGCCGGATCGCCGCCGTCAGCTCGGGCTGGTCCCCGCGCCCGTGGCCCCGGCGGGTGCGGGCGAGGGGAGGGCCGGCCGCCGTGCCCGCGCAGGCCGGGCCCCCGCGAGCGCAGCAGTGGTGGGCCCCGGCCGCGACCGCGCCGACCGCGCACCCCTGCACCGAACTCCCCTGCCCGAGCGGACCGCAGACCATCGGCCGCCGCAAGTCCGTGCACCTGGTGTGGTGTTCGCCCGACGCGGCGGCCCGGACCATGGACGCGATGGACTACGACATCCACCTGTTCACCGACCCGGCCACCGAGACCGACGCCGTCGTCTACCGGGTCGGCCCCACCGGCTACCGGCTCGCCCGTACCGCGGCCGCCGGACCACCCACCAGGCCGGCCGTCCCGCTGACCCTGAACCCCTGCGGTGCACCCGAGTTGACCGACCAGCAGGCCGTCGGGCGGCTGCTGGCGGCCGATCTCCCGTTCCTGTTCTTCGCCCAGCCGGCCACCCGCCGCGGCCGGGTCCTCTACCGGCGCTTCGACGGCCGACTCGGCCTGATCACCGCCGCTCCCTGACCGGGAGGCGCGGGGCGGTGGCAAGGAGGCAGAGGGCGGTGGCAGGGAGGCCGGCCGCTCCTTGCCACCGCCGGCCCGACGCCGGTCACAGGGTCGCACGAGGTCGGTACGGGTCGGAATCGGGTCGCAAAGGGGTCGCAATGGGGTCGTTGGGCCCTGGGCCCGCGCCCGGCGGTCGGGGATGATGCCCTAGTCCGCAGCGGCGGGCCGGGAGTGTAGAAGGTGGGCCACGGGATGGCGAGCAGTACGGCCGGCGTCGAGGCGCCGGCACCGGTCAGGGTGTTCCTGCTGGACGACCACGAGGTGGTCCGGCGCGGCGTCCAGGACCTGCTGGACGGCGAACCCGACCTGGAGGTGGTCGGTGAGGCCGCCACCGCCGAGCAGGCCCTCGTCCGGGTACCCGCGCTGCGCCCGGACGTCGCGGTGCTCGACGTCCGCCTCGGCGACGGGGACGGCGTGGCCGTCTGCCGTGAACTGCGCTCCCGCATGCCCGACCTGGCCTGTCTGATGCTCACCTCCTTCGACGACGAGGAGGCGCTGCTCGACGCCGTGATGGCGGGAGCGGCCGGGTACGTGCTGAAGCAGATCAGCGGCACCGACCTGGTCGCCGCCGTCCGCACCGTGGCCTCCGGCCGCTCGATGCTGGACCCTGGCGCCACGACCCGGCTGCTCAACCGCCTGCGCAGCGCCGCCGAGCCGGCGCCGGCCGCCGCCGGGCCGGAGCTGACCGTGCGCGAGCGGGAGGTGCTGGCGCTGATCGGCGAGGGGCTGACCAACCGGCAGATCGGGGAGCGGCTCTACCTCGCCGAGAAGACGGTGAAGAACCACGTCTCCCGGCTGCTGGCCAAGCTGGGTGTGGAGCGCCGTGTACAGGCCGCACTGATCGCCACCGAACTGCGCCGGCCCGCCGGAGCGCAGCCGGGCCACCAGCGCGCCTTCGGCGGCAGCTGGGGCTGACCGGGCTCCGGCACGCTGCCTGATCGGCGGGGCGGCGGGAACGAACCGCCGCCCCGCCCCCCCCGTCACACCCCGAGCGGAGCCTCCCAGCGCACCGTGGTCCCGCCGCCCTCGGCCGCCCGGAGCTCGAAGCTGCCGCCCGTCTGCGCGGCCCGCTCCGCGAGGTTGCGCAGGCCGCTGCGCCGCCCGCCCTCCGGCACGCCGACCCCGTCGTCCGTCACCGTCAGCGCCACCTGCCCGCCGCCCGCCCGCAGGACCACCTCCACCCGCCTCGCCCGGGCGTGCCGCGCCGCGTTGCTGAGCGCCTCGCCCAGGACGGCCAGCACGTGCTCGGCGAGCTCCTGCGACACGTCCGTGTCCAGCAGCCCCTCCATGCTGAGCCGGGGCGCGAAGCCCAGCGTCGCCTGCGCCTCGCCGACGGCGCGGGTGGCGCGCGCCCGCAGGCCGCGGTCGGGCTCGCTGCGGGTGCGCAGCCCGAAGATCGTTGAACGGATGATCTTGATCGTCTCGTCGAGGTCCGCGACCGCCCGGCCGACCCGGTCGGCGGCGCCCTGGCTCTCGATCAGCCGGCCGGCGCTCTGCAGGGTCATACCCGTGGCGAAGAGCCGCTGGATCGCCAGGTCGTGCAGGTCCCGGGCGATCCGGTCGCGGTCCTCCAGCAGCGTCAGCTGTTCGGCGTCCCGCCGCCGTTCGGCCAGCTCCAGGGCGAGCGCCGCCTGGTCGGCGAACCCCAGCAGCGGGCCGGTCTCCTCCGCCGTGAACGGCGGCCGCCCGCTCTCCCGGGCCAGCAGCAGGACGCCCCGGCCGTACCCCGCCCCGGTGCCCAGCGGCACCGCGACCGCCGGGCCCAGCCCGTCGAACCGCCCGGGCGGCCCGGCCGCGAACCGCGCGTCGCGCTCCAGCGCGTCGCTGGTCACCGGCGACCCCGACACGTACGCCGCGCCCGACAGCGTGCCGTCCACCGGTACCGTCACCCCGAGCCGGGCGGCCGGCTCGCCGCCGAGCGCGACCTCCACGGTCAGCTCCCGCGCCCGCTCGTTCGGGCCGGCCAGCGCCACCGAGACGTCCGCCAGCGCCGCGTCCGCGATCTCCCGGGCCCGGCGCGCGATCAGCTCCACGACCTCCAGCCGGGGCGCCCCCGACAGTAGGCTGCGGGTGATCTCCGCACTCGCCCGCAGCCACCGCTGCTGGCGCTGCGCCTCCTCGTAGAGGCGGGCGTTGTCGATGGCCACGCCCGCCGCGACCGCCAGGGTCGAGATGACCGCCTCGTCGTCGGTGTCGAAGTCGAGGCCGCCGCGCTTGTCGGTGAGGTAGAGGTTGCCGAACACCTCGCCGCGCACCCGCACCGGCACCCCGAGGAAGGTGTGCATCGGCGGGTGGTGGGCGGGGAACCCGACGGAGGCCGGGTGCTCGGACAGCACCGGGCAGCGCAGCGGCTGCGGGTGGTGGATCAGCTCGCCCAGGATGCCGCGGCCGGAGGGCAGCGGTCCGATCGCGTCGATCTCCTCCTGCTCCAGACCGACCGTCAGGAACTGCGAGAGCGTGTGCCCGTCCGCGCCGATCACGCCGAGCGCCGCGTACCGGGCGTCGACCAGGTCGGCGGCGGCCTCGACGATCCGGTGGAGCGCCTGGCCCAGGTCGAGCTCGCGCCCGACCGCGAGGACCGCCTCCAACAGGCTGTGCACCCGGTCCCGGGTGCCGCGCGCCGCGTCGATCCGCCACTGGAGTTCCTCCAGCAGCTCGTCCAGGCGCAGTTGCGGCATCCGCGCCGGCCTCCCGCTCGCGCCGTCCGGTCGCGTACCGCTCGCGCCGCCCACCGATGTCCTCCTCGTTGTCCCGTACCGGCGCGGCCGATTGGGCCGGGGTGTGCCCGGTTCGTCCGTACCCGCCCCCGGGTCGTCCGACCAGGGGGATCACCGGATTCACGGTAGTGCCCGCCCACCCCCGCCCCGAACGCCGGGGCCCCGCCCGGGCACCCCGCCGTGGCATCGCCGGGACGGCCAGTACGGCCAGTACGGCCGGGACCGCCAGTACGGCCGGGAGCCCGGCCCCGGGCTCACCCGGTGCGCCGCGCCCCCGGCGGGACGACCTCGGCCTTCACCCGGATGTCCGGGCTGTTGCGGAAGCGGAGGGTGAACTCCACCCACTGCCCGGCCCGCAGCGCCGGCGGGTTGGTGATCATCAGATCGGAGTCCTCCGGCGACAGCACCAAGGAGCCCCGCCCGGGCACGGGCAGCGCCGCGACCGCCTCCCAGCGGCCCGAGGCGCCCTGGTGCTGATGCCGCTTCAGCGTGATCCGGCCGCCGAGCTCCCAGCTGGCCCCGACCAGTTCGTCGGGCACGTCGCCGGGGTTGCGCACCGTGAAGAACGCGGCCGTGGCGGTGGACGCGCCGGTCGTCGGCAGCAGCACCCAGCCGGGGGCGGCGACCTCCACCGGGCGCTGCCGCCCGGCCCCGCCGACCGCCGTCCACCCGGAGAGCAGTCCCAGCGCCACCGCGGCCGCCGCGACCGGCGGTCCGACCGCCCTCAGCCGCTCCACTCCCAGCCGCTCCAGCCGCAGCCGCTCCACCGTCCGCCGCACCTCCCCGCTCACCGCGCCGCCCCTGCCGCGGACCGCCGTGCGGGCCCGCGCCGGCCGTCCGAGGCGCCGGTGCCGGGCCCGCCCGAGGCGCCCCGCCCCGGCGGCCAGGTCCGCAGCCGCAGGCTGTTCCCCACCACCAGCAGGGAACTCAGCGACATCGCCACCGCCGCCAGCATCGGGTTCAGCAGCCCGACCGCCGCCAGCGGGATCAGCACCACGTTGTAGCCGAACGCCCAGAGCAGGTTGGCGCGGATGGTCGCCAGCGTCCGCCGGGCCAGCCGCACGGCGTCCACCACCGCCTCGATGTCCCCGCGCACCAGGGTCAGCCCGGCCGCCCCGATCGCGGCGTCGCTGCCCGAGGCCAGCGCCACCCCGAGATCCGCCGAGGCCAGGGCGACCGCGTCGTTGACGCCGTCGCCGACCACCGCGACGGTCCGTCCCGCCGCCCGCAGTTCGGCCACCACCTCGGCCTTGCGCTCCGGCGAGGCCGAGGAGTGCACCCGCTCGATGCCCAGTTCCCCGGCCACCGCCCGGGCCGCGCCCGGCCCGTCCCCGGTGAGCAGGACGGTCTCCAGCCCCATCCCGCGCAGCCGGTGGAGCGCCCGCCAGCTGCCGGACCGCACCGTGTCCCCGACCGCGAGGACCGCGACCGCCCGCCCGTCCAGCTCCACCACCACCGGCGTCCGGCCGGCGTCCCCGGCCGCTGCGAGCGCCTCCGTCAGCTCGGACGCCAGCGGACCCCGCGCGCCGTCCGGCCGGACGACCCGCACCTCCCGGCCCTCGACCGTGCCCGACACCCCGATCCCGGCGGTGGCGGCGAAGCCGTCCACCGCCGGGAGGGACCCGCACCGGTCCCGGGCCGCCCCCACGACGGCCCGTCCGATCGGGTGCTCCGAGCGGAACTCCACGGCCCCGGCCAGCCGCAACACCTCCGCAGCGTCGATCTGCGCAGTGTCCGCCTGCGCGGTCCCGGACTCACCGGACCCGCTGCCGACCGGTCCGGCGCCGACCGGCCCGGCCCCCGGCGCCACCGTGACGGCGGCCAGCTCCATCCGCCCGGTCGTCAGGGTCCCGGTCTTGTCCAGCACGACGGTGTCGATCCGCTTGAGGCTCTCCAGCACCTCCGGCCCGCGCACCAGCACACCCAGCTCCGCTCCCCGCCCGGTCGCCGCGAGCAGCGCCGTCGGCGTGGCCAGCCCCAGCGCGCACGGACAGGCGACCACCAGCACGGACACCGCCGCCGTCACCGCCGCCTGCGGATCGGCACCCGCCCCCAGCCAGAAGCCCAGCACGCACACCGCCACCGCCAGCACGCACGGGACGAACACCCCGGCCACCGCGTCCGCCAGCCGCTGCGCCCGGGCCTTCCCGGCCTGGGCGTCCGCCACCAGCGCGGTGATCCGGGCCAGTTGGGTGTCCGCGCCGACCGCCGTCGCCCGCACCACCAGGGCGCCGCCGACGTTCACCGTCGCGCCCGCCACCCTGTCCCCGGGGCCGACCTCCACCGGCACGCTCTCCCCGGTCAGCAGGCTCAGGTCGAGCGCCGAACCGCCGTCCACGACCACCCCGTCGGTGGCCACCCGCTCACCCGGCCGGACCACGAACTCCCGCCCGGGCAACAGCTGTTCGATCGGCATCAGGCGCTCCTCGCCGGACTCCGGATCCCGGACGCACACCTCCTTGGCGCCCAGCTCGGCCAGCGCCCGCAGCGCGGACCCGCTGCGCCGCCGCACCCGCCCCTCCAGCAGCCGTCCGGCCAGCACGAACAGCGGGACCCCGACGGCCGCCTCCAGGTAGACGTGCGCCGCGCCGCCGCCGTCGGCCGTCAGCGAGAACGGCATCCGCATGCCGATCTCCCCGGCCCCGCCGAACACCAGCGCGTAGCCGGACCAGCCGAAGGAGGCCACCACACCGAGGCTGACCAGCGTGTCCATGGTCGCCGCGGCGTGCCGCAGCCCCTGCCAGGCCCGCCGGTGGAACCCGGCCGAACCCCAGCTCACCACGGGTACGGCCAGCGCGAAGCAGACCCACTGCCAGGCCGCGAACTGCAGCGCGGGCACCATCGACAGCACCACCACCGGTACCGCCAGCAGCGCCGTCACCAGCAGCCGCCACCGCTCCGAGGCGTCCTCCTCGGGGCCGGTCGGGGCCTGCCCGCCGGTCACCAACTCCGCCGTGTAGCCGGCCCGTTCGACCGCCGCGACCAGATCCGCCACGGCCACGCCGACCGGGTGCAGCACCCGGGCCCGCCCGGTGGCGAGGTTGACGCCGGCCGTCACCCCTTCGATCCGCGCCAGCCGCTTCTCGACCCGGCCGACGCAGGCCGCACAGGTCATCCCGCCGACCGCCAGGTCCGTACTGGCCAGCGTCCCGGCGTCGGTGTCCGCCGCCGCGCTCACTGCCCGGACCCCATGTCGTGCCCGCTCATCCCCGGCTTCCCACCGCCGCCGCTCCCGGGCACCAGCCCCGGCGACACCGGCCCGGCGCCCCGCCCCACGGCGAAGGCCACCACGAACACCACCACCAGCAGCAGGGCGAACCCTGCCAGCACACTCAACGGCCGGGCACCCGGCGACATCGCACTCACCCCCCAGCAGTCGGCCACCCGCCCCCGTTGGTTCCCGTACGTTCCGAATTGCCCGACCCGTAACCCGGCCCGGGTACCCCGACCTGCGACCCCGTGCCCACACGGAAACGGGCTGCACGGAAACGGGCCACACGGAAACGGGCCGCACGGAAACGGGCCCGGAGCGCAGTGCGCTCCGGGCCCGGACCGGCCGACCGTCCCCGCGTCACGCCCGCCGGGCGGCCCGCCGGTCGAGGTGGGCGACCACCTGCGTGTGGAACCGTGCCACGGCGTCGTCGACACCGCGGATGAACCCGGTCTCGGCGTTGCCGCGCGTGGCGCCCACCGACTTCGACAGCGAGAGCCGGAACCCGGTGATCTTCGAGGAGTCCTTCGGCAGCAGGTCGCCCGGCTCGGGCCGCAGCCGCTCCAGGGTGCCGCGGGGCCCGGCGGCGGGTCCGTCCGTCAGCGTCTCGACGTGCAGGTCGGCCGGTGCCTCGGCGAGCTGGCGGACCAGCCGCTTGACCCAGCTCAGCGGGTAGCCCTGCTCCGGGGCGGGGATCTCGATGGAGGTGCGCAGCTTGCCGACGCGCAGGTCCGCCGTGATGCCGATGGTCCCGATGGTGTCGTCGATCCGGATCTCCGCGTTCAGCCGCCCCTCGGCGCAGAGCCGCTCGGCCAGCGCGGTGCGCCGCGCCCGGGGGTCCTCGCCGCGCCGATTCCGCTGCGCGGGCAGCACGGTGACCCCGAGCTCGCCGCCGAGCTGGAGGCAGACCTGGCGGATCAGTCGCTCCCAGCTCTCGATGACCTGCGTCGCGCGCTCGTCCCCCGGGGCCAGGGTCTCGTCGTCGATGCCCTTGCGGACCGGCACCCAGGCCGGGCCCATGTTCTGGAAGCCGTGGCAGCCGGAGTTCTCGTGCTGCAGGTAGTGCAGGAGCTCCTGCAGCAGCCAGGCGTGCGCCGGGTTGCCGACGCCCTCGTGGCGGATCAGCATCCGCGCCTGGTAGGCGACCTCGGCCCAGGAGAGGTGGCAGAGCATCACCTTGTGCTTGCGGCGCCCGTCGATCTTGACGGAGACCAGCGGGCTGCCCTCGAGCGCCACGTCGTTGGAGAGGGTGATGACCGCCTCGTAGCCGCGTCGGGCGGCGATGTCCATGTAGTCCTGGACCTGGTCGGCCTTGAGCGGGTTGCCGTTGGTCTTGCTCTCCAGCAGGGCCGTCCACAGCCGCCCGGCGCGCTCGACCCGGATGACGCCGTCGGGGCGCTTGGGGGAGTCGCCGTGGGGGAGCGAGACCTCGGCGAAGGTCTCCATCCGGCCGGCGGGCGCCCCGAAGGCGGCGGTGAGGCGGCGGCCGAACTCGGGGACCTCGGCCATCACCGACAGCAGGACGGAGGTCGCCCGGACCTCGCGCTCGTGGTCGCTCTTGAGGCTGGTGGCGGGGAAGAGCCGGGCCCGGCGCCAGCCGTCGTTCTCGGCGAGCGAGGGCTTGGCGGTCTTCGGCAGGGTCACCTTCTTCCGTGCCGTCCGCAGCCGCTTGGGCGCGGCCGGGGCAGCCGGGTCCGCGGGCGCCGTGGGCGCGGCCGCGGGCGGCGGGGCCTGGGCCGGGACGAGCACCTTGGCCTGCGGGTCGGCCGGGCCCGCCGGCTCGGCGCCGGTCGCCGCCCCGGTCGCTGCCGCCCCGCTCTCGACCGCCCCGCTCTCGGCCGCCCCGCTCTCGGCCGACGGGGAGCCGCCCTCGCCCCCGTCGTCCGTCCCGGCGTCGCTCGTGCCGTCGCCGTCGCCGTCGCCGTCGCCCTCGTCATCCTCGATGTCGATGCCGAAGTCGGTGGCCAGCCCGGCCAGCCCGGTGTCGTACCCCTGGCCGACGGCGCGGAACTTCCACTCCTCGTTGCGCCGGTAGATCTCGCCGAAGACGAACGCGCTCTCGCTGTCCGCGTCGGTGATGGAGAAACCGAGCAGCCGCTCGCCGGTGCCGTCGGACAGTTCGAGCCGGAGGTCGTCCAGCCGGCCGAACGCGGCCCGCTGGTGGCGGCTGGCGGCGATCACCAGGCGCTCGACGTCCGCGGGCACGGCGGCCAGGTCGAGCCGGATGCGGTCCTCGGTACCGGCCTCCGTCGGGGTCCGCCCGAGGAGCTCGACGCTCCCGTCCTCGGCGGCCGGGTGGTTGTAGAAGAAGAAGTCGGCGTTGCTGCGCACCTTGCCGTCCGCGGTCAGGAGGAGCACCGAGACGTCGGCGTCCCCGTCGCCGTCGGGGCTGCTCCAGCCCAGGCTCACCAGGACGGAATCGGCGCTCTCGCTCAGCGCCGCCAACCCGACGTTGGCACCCTTGACCATGTCCTGCACGGATGTCCCCCAGAGGAACGGGGCCGCGCCGACGGAACGGCGCAGCCGTCAACTGTTGCTGCCGCTGGCGTCTGCCCAGTCCGACCAGCAGGGAGCCTAGTCCCTCTGACGGGTGCTCCGGCCAGGCTTCTTGCAGATTGTATGCACGCAATCGGAATGTGATGTTCCTGCCCCCCGGGCACCGCGGCTCCCCGCGGACCGAGGCGGGCGCCCACTCGAACGGGTCAGCACGTCTCGCCGTCGCTGCGGTTGTTGCGAAGCATGGGGGAGGTACGGGCCCTGGCCGTCGGACACCGATTCAGGAGAGCGATCCCCGGTGCGCGAACTCCACACCCTCCCGAAGAGTCCTCCGAGCCGTGCGCGTGGTGCGGGCGCGGCCGGCCGCCGGTGGTGGACGGCACCACGGGCGGTCGCCCTGGTGGCGATGGTCACCGGCGTCGGCGTGCTGGCCGCCTGCAGCAGCTCGTCGACCAATCCGTCGATCAGCTCGTCGTCCGGGCCGGCGCCCGAGACGACGCTGAGCTCCACGCCCAACCCGTCGTCCTTCTCCGGGGAGCCGCCCTCCGCGCTCGCCTCGACGGCGGAGTCGGCGCTGGCCTCGGTCTCGGCGGCGGCCGCGTCGGCCGCCGCGGCCGCGGCCTCCTTCGAGGCGTCGGTGTCCGCGCAGGGCGTCCAGGCCCGGGAGCGGGCGGCGGCGGCGCTGGGCGTGCTGGAGAACGGCGGCAACGCGCTGGGCGACGTCACCATCACCGGGTTGGCGCGGGCGAACACCGGCGGGCTGCACGCCGTCGTGGTGACCATCACCAACAGCGGGCTGGACACGGCCTCGTACGCGGTGCAGGTGGACTTCACCGACACCAGCGGCAAGACGGTGGACAGCGCGATCGTCGGCGTCGAGGGGCTCCCGGCGGGGGACAAGGCCTCGCCCGTCGCGTTCAGCCGCAAGCCGCCGGACCAGACGCTGCTCCCGGTCGTGGTGAAGGCCCTGCGCTACTGACCTCGCGCCACTGACCTCGCGCCACCGACCCCGCGCCACTGGCGAAGCGCCACCGACCCCGCGCCGGTCGGCACGGGGTCGGTGGGCACGGGGTCGGTAGCGGGCGGGCCAGAGGCTTGTCGGACAGGACCCTACGGCAGCGGGATCCGGACGATCTGCGGGTCGTGGTCGCTCAGCTGGGCGGCGAACTCGCTGTTGAGGTGGACGATGTCGTAGGCGTAGGCCGTCGCGGCCAGCGCGGGCGAGATCAGGATGTGGTCCAGCACCTGCGAGTTGCCCTCGTACACGTAGGTGTAGCGCTCGGCGAGGGGCAGGGTGCGCGGCAGGTCGACCAGCGCGCCGCCGGCGGTCAGGATGTCGGCGGTCTGCGAGAACTCGAAGTCGTTGAGGTCGCCGAGCACGATCACCGAGGCGTTCGGGTCCACCGCGAGGATCTGGTCGGTGAAGCCGCGCACCACGGCGGCCTGGGCGTGCCGCTGGGTCTCGGAGGGGCGGGCGGGCTGCTGGTAGCGGCCGAAGAGGGGCTGGTCGCCGCCCTTGGAGTTGAAGTGGTTGGCGATCACGAAGACCGGTCGGCCGTTCCAGCGGAACTCGCCGGCCAGCGGCTTGCGGCTGGCGGCGAAGGCCGCGTTGCCGGGGTCGATCCGGCCGGGGGAGTAGGCGAGGGCGGGGGTGCCGGCGTTGTCGACCACCGAGTCGGCGGTGGTGGCGCCCGCGCCGGGCCGGTCGGTGAAGCTCAGGCCGCGGTCGGTGCGGTACAGGAACACCTGGCGGATGTTGCCGCCGGGCTGGCCGCCGTCCTGGTCGTTCTGCGGGTTGATCTGCCGGTAGGAGTACGCCGGGCCGCCCGCCGCGGTGATGGCGGAGACGAGCTTCGCGAGGGTCTGGTCGGCCGCCACCGTGCCGTTGTCGGTGGCGCCGTTGTTGTCCTGGATCTCCTCCAGCGCGACCAGGTCGGGTGCGCGCAGGTTGCCGACGATGCCGGCCGCGAGGCCGTCGAACTTGCTCTGCGGGTCGCCCGGGGCGAGGTTCTCCACGTTGAAGGTGGCCGCGGCCAGCTGGCCGGCGGTTGGCGCCGCGGTCGTCTCGGGCGCGATGCCGCCGTGGGTGACCGCCGGGGTGGCGGTGACCAGCAGCTTGAAGTTGCCGAAGGTGTAGTCGAGGACGCCGACCGTCGCGCCGGTCAGGGTGTCCCCGGTGTCGGCGGTCGGGGTGGGCGCCAGCACGTCGTCGACGATCACCCGCTCGGGGTTGCCGTCGTTCGCCTGGAGGAGGATGCCGCCGCGGCCGGTGCGGGTGGTGCTGCCCTGCGGCACCACCGGGATCTCACCGAACGAGGTGCGCGGACCGACCACGGCCGCGTTGTCGAGCTCGACCCGCATGCCCTCCAGCGACTCCCAGAAGTCGATGCCGTCGGTGGCGGGCTTCAGGGGGCCGGCGCTCTCCACGTCGCCGGAGGCCGTGCCGGAGATCAGTGCGGCCGGCGGCACCCGGCCGCCGCTGCCGACCACGGTCGGCGCGGGGAGCGGCGCGCCGTGCGCCAGGACGGCCACGGTGGGG
The DNA here is from genome assembly GCF_042883905.1 of Kitasatospora sp. NPDC058170. Classification (NCBI taxonomy): domain Bacteria; kingdom Bacillati; phylum Actinomycetota; class Actinomycetes; order Kitasatosporales; family Streptomycetaceae; genus Kitasatospora; species Kitasatospora sp. NPDC058170. Next base: position 109,688 of record NZ_JBHVUV010000028.1, on the reverse strand, counting down.
GCGGTCAGCTCGGTGATCGTCAGGTTGGTGGCGCCGCCGGTGCCGCCCGGACGGTACTCGCTCACTGTGCCGCCGACCGTCACCGAGTCGCCGGCCACGACGCCGGGCGCGCCGGCCGTGTAGACGTAGAGCGCCTCGCTGGTGGCCGGGTCGGCGTCCGGCACCGGGTCCTGGTACCAGAACCCGCTCGCGCCGACCGCCGTCACCACACCGGGCACCGCGCCGACGGACTGGCCGTTGCGGGGGGAGAGGTGGGCCGCGCCCTGTACGTCGTGTATTCGGGTGCCGCCGCCCGTGCCGCCGCCGGGGGAGGCGGAGTTGCGCGGGGCGGGCGCGGTGAGCGCGAAGTCCGCCGCGTTGTTGTCGGTGTCCGTGGCGCCGCCGCCCGCGCGCAGGGCGGCCGTGGTGTTGGACAGGTTGCCGGTCGGCGTGCCCTCGGCCGAGCTCGCGGTGCCGCCGTACCCGAGGAGGTCCTTCACCCCGGGCTGCGTCGCGCAGCCCGAACCACAGGTCAGGGCCGTCCCGTTGGTCACCAGTGCGACCTTCCCGGCGGTCGCGCTGAGCGCCAGCGTCCCGGTGGAGTCCGGCGTCGGGAGCGCCGCACCCGCCCCGGCTCCGGCGGCCTCCTGGACCAGGTGGTACCGGCCGGGGGCGATCGACCCCGACAGCGTGGTCCGCGACCAGGACGAGCCGCCCGCCGAGGCGTACTGCACCGTCCAGCCCGTCACGGACACCGTGGTGGTGCCCCGGTTGTACAGCTCGATGAAGTCGTTGGTGTACGGGGCGCCGGAGTTGCCGCCACCGCCGTACACCTGGCTGATCACGATGTCCGGCGAGACCGCCTGCGCGGTACCACCGGGAAGGGCCAGCAGAGCACCGACCACGACGGCGGCGGAAGCCCCCGCCACGGTGCGGAGCCGGACTCGGTCATTACGCCGCATGGGCGTCCTCCTGACGACCTGACGACCAGTGGAACTTCGGGCGCTGCGTGTCTAGCAGCGCCATCCCTGCCTTACCGCGGGCGGGGCCCAACGGCCAGACGTACAACGGGAGAACAGTTCGGCGGGGCGGGCGTCGTACCGCGAGGCGGACCGGGCGGCCGCCACCTCTTGCCGCGGAGGCTACCGGTGGGTAATTCTTGCTGACGCCACGTCCAACAAAGGAGCCGCATGCCTCCCGTCGAGTCCGCCGCCGTCACCGGCCCGACCCCCGCAGCCGACCCCGCCGAGGCTGCCGAGGCCGCCGAGGTGGCCGTCCCGCTGCCCGCCCGCTACGGCCCCGGCGAGGCGGTCGTCCGCTACCGCCGACTGGGCACCGGCACCCCGCTCCTGCTGCTGCACGGCATCGGCCACCACTGGCAGGCCTGGGGGCCGGTGCTGCCCGCGCTCGCCGAACGGCACGACGTGATCGCCGTCGACCTCCCCGGCTTCGGCACCTCGCCGGCGCTGCCGCCGGGAGTGCCCTACGGGCTGGACGCGGTGGTCCCGGTGCTCGGGGCGCTCTGCTCCGCGCTCGGCGTCGAGCGGCCGCACGTGGCGGGCAACTCGCTCGGCGGACTGCTGGCGCTCGGACTCGGACGGGCCGGGCTGGCCCGGTCGGTCACCGCGCTCTCCCCGGCCGGGTTCTGGACCGAGGCGGAACGCCGGTACGCCTTCGGGGTGCTCGCCGGGATGCGCCTCGGCGCGCGGCTGCTGCCGGAGCCCGCCGTCGAACGGCTCTCCCGCTCCACGGCCGGCCGCACCCTGCTGATGAGCACCATCTACGCCCGCCCGGGCCTGCGCGCGCCCGCCGCGGCCGTCGCCGAGACGAGGGCGCTGCGCCGCGCGACGGGCTTCGAGGAGACCCTCGCCGTCGGCCGCACCACCCGCTTCACCGGGGACGTCACGGCCGCGCCCGTCACCATCGCCTGGGGCACCCGGGACCGCATCCTGCTCCGCCGCCAGGGCGTCCGCGCGCTGCGCGAGATCCCGGACGCCCGACTGGTCCGGCTGCCCGGCTGCGGGCACGTGCCGATGAACGACGACCCGGCGTTGGTCGCCCGGGTCGTCCTGGACGGCTGCGCCCGGGCGGAGGGCGGACGGCTCAGTCGGTCAGTGTGATCCGGATGCCGATCGTGCCGCGCTCGCCGCGCCGCAGCCGGCTGCCGAGCAGGGTGAGCACGCCCAGCAGGCCGTACTTCTGCCGCAGCAGCGTCCGGTAGGCCGCCGCCCGCTCGGGGGCGAGGATCTCGGCGGTCGCCGGGTACGCCTCACCGGTCGGGTTGCCCCGGACGTCGCACGGGCCGACCAGCACGTCGGCGCGGTTGCGGATCCGCTTGACCTTCCAGGAGTCGGCGACCGTCCAGATGCCGAGCGCCTCGCCGTCCCGGACCACCCAGACCGGGGTCGGCACTCCGGTGCCGTCCTTCTTGTACGTGGTGACCAGCAGATAGCTCCCGGCGGAGAGCCTGACGAGCCGTTCGAGGCGGTCCGGCGGCGGGGGCGGGGTGGCGGCGCTCATAGCCGGTGAGTCTAGGGCCTCCCCGGCCCGGGCACGGTCCGCCCCGTCCGCGGTCCGGGTCCGGGGGGAGGGCCGGGTCGCGTTCGGGCGGCGGGCGGGGTGGTGCGGTGAGGTCAGGGGGTGACGACGGGGAACGACTTGTCGGTCGTGGTGACGAGGCCGAACAGCCGGGTGAGCAGCCCGGGGTCGCCCTCGTGCTCGATGCCGGCCAGGCCCCCGCCCGCCAGCAGCCCGAGCAGTTGCGGTCGGGTGAGGGTGAGGGTCAGTCCGGCGGGGGTCCGGCGGCCGGCGTCGAGGGCGATGGACCGGTGGGTGAGGGCGCCGTTGCGCAGGGTCAGCCGGTACCGGCGCTGCTGGTCGGTGAGGACCAGGTCGATCGTCAGGTCCTCGTCCCAGGCGCGCGGGCCGTCGATGCGGATCGCGACGGAGTCCAGCAGCATCTCGACGGTCAGGGCCGTCACCAGCTCCGGGTTGGCCGCGTCCAGCTGGACCGTCCCGGGGCCCTCGCGCAGTTCGATCGCGGACATCAGGTAGAAGTTGCGCCAGGGGCCGTTCTCCGCGCCCTGGCCGAGCCGCCGGTAGACCGCCGCCAGGGCCTCCTTGGCGGCGGTGTCCGACGGGTCGGCGAAGACCACGTGGTTGAGCAGGGTGGCGGCGAACCGGAGGTCCCCCGCCTCGGCGTAGCCGCGGGCCTTGGCGAGCGCGGCCCCGGGCCCGCCGGCCACCTCGACGTACCGGACGGCCTGTTCCACCGGCGGGTGCTCCCACAGATGGGCCACGTTGCCGTCGAACCAGCCCAGGTAGCGCTGGTAGACGGCCTTGATGTTGTGGTTGAGCGAGCCGTAGTAGCCGCGCGCGTGCCAGCGCCGCTCCAGGCCCGGCGGCAGCCGCAGCTCCTCGGCGATCTCCGGCCCGGTCAGGCCGTCGTTCAGCCGGCGCAGCGTCTGGTCGTGCAGGTACGCGTAGAGGTCGCGCTGCTCGGAGAGGAACGCCACCACGTTGTCGTGGCCCCAGGTGGGCCAGTGGTGGGAGGCGAATGCCACGTCGTACCGGTCGTCGAAGTACTCGATCGCCTCGTCCAGGTAGCGGGCCCAGATCCGGGAGTCGCGCACGACGGCCCCGCGCAGCGTCAGGATGTTGTGCATGTTGTGCGTGGCGTTCTCGGCCAGGCACAGCGCCCGCAGCTCCGGGAAGAGGAAGTTCATCTCGGCCGGCGCCTCGGTGCCGGGCGTGAGCTGGAAGACGATCCGCACGCCGTCGACGGTCTCCTCCTGCCCGGTCCGGGTGATGTCGGTCGTCGGCGGGACGAGCGTGATGGTGCCGGTGGAGGTGGTCATGCCCAGGCCGGCGCTGATCTGGCCGTCCGGGGCCTTCGGCAGCCGGTCGCCGTACATGAACATGGCCCGCCGGGTCATCGCGTTGCCCGCGTACACGTTCTCGCTGACCGCGTGCTCCAGGAACCCGGTCGGGGCGATGACCGGCACGCCCTCCTCGGTGCCGCGGGGCAGCACGCCCCGGGCGCCGCCGAAGTGGTCGCCGTGCGAGTGGGTGTAGATCAGACCGGTGACGGGCCGTTCGCCCCGGTGCCGGCGGTAGAGCGCGAGGGCGGCGGCGGCCGTCTCCGCGGAGATCAGCGGGTCGATCACGATCACCCCGCGCTCGCCCTCGACGAGCGTCATGTTGGACAGGTCGAGGCCGCGCACCTGGAAGACCCGGTCGGTCACCTGGTAGAGGCCCTGCCGCGCGCACAGCTGCGCCTGCCGCCAGAGGCTGGGGTGGGCGGTGTCCGGGCAGTCGGCCCTGAGGAAGTCGTACGCGTCGTTGTCCCAGACCACGCGCCCGTCGGCGGCCTTGACCACCGCAGGGACCAGCGCGCCGAGGAAGCCCCGGTCGGCGTTCTCGAAATCCGTGGTGTCCTCGAAGGGCAGGGCAGTCATGCATCGCTCCGTTCCACAGGTGGGCGGGCTGCGGTGACCCGCACATTGCGCCATCAGAACACCGCGGAACGAATGCCGCATTTCGGACAGGTGTGCGGTCCGGGGTGGTGTGGCCCGGGGCCGGTGCGTCCGGGGGCGGTGCGGTCCGGGGTGGTGCGGCCCGGTCAGGTGCCCAGTCGTCGGCGCGCCGACACCACCGCCGCCCGCAGGGAGCGCGCCATCCGACGCCGGCCGCGCCCGCCCACGGCCGTCGAGCCGCCCAGCGCGGTGGCACCCGTCCGGGTGAACGCGAGCGGCGCCGCCGCGACGGCCACCGCCCCGGCGGTCGGCCCCGCAGCCGGACCGCCGTACCGGCGCCGGCGTGCCAGCGCCCGGCCGCCCGCCCAGAGCGCCAGCGCCCCGCACAGCGTGACGGCCGTCCAGCCGGCCGGGCCGAGCGCGTGGTCGGCCTGCTGGATCGCGCGCGGCAGGACACCCGTCGCCGGGGCCTCGGCGGGGGAGGAGGCGGCGGCGCCGGCCTCCTCCACCAACTGCCCGACCGGCTGGACCTTCCCCGCCGCCGCGAAGCCCCAGTCGAGCAGTCCGGCCGCCTCGTCGTACACCGTCGCCTGGGCCTCCGGGTGCATCACCGTCACCAGCAGCGTGCGGCCGCCGCGTTCGGCTGCGCCGGTGAAGGTGGCCCCGGCATTGGTGGTGTAGCCGTTCTTCACCCCGATCAGGCCGGGGTACTTGCCGAGCAGCCGGTCGGTGTTGGCGATGTCGAAGGCGGTGCGCTGCCCGGTCGTCTTGTCCACCCCGCCGGGGAAGCGCGCGGTGCGGGTGGAGCAGTACGCACGGAAGTCCCTGTTGCGCAGCCCGGCCCGGGCGAACAGCGTCAGGTCGTAGGCCGAGGAGACCTGGCCGTCCTGGTCGTAGCCCTCGGGGGAGACCACGTGGGTGTCCCGGGCCTGCAGCGACTCGGCGCGGGCCTGCATCTGGGCCACGGTCTGCGCCAGCCCGCCGTTCATGTGGGCGAGCACGTGCACCGCGTCGTTGCCGGAGCTGAGGAAGACGCCCCGCCAGAGGTCCTCCACCCGGTAGGGCAGGTTCTCCTTGATGCCGACGAGGCTGCTGCCCGCGCCCAGGTTCGCCAGCTCCGCGGGCGCCACCCGGTGCTCCAGCGAGCGGTCGAACTTGGGCAGCACGGTGTCCGCGAACAGCATCTTCAGGGTGCTCGCGGGCGCCAGTGGCAGATGCGCGTTGCGCGCCGCCAGCACCTCGCCGGTGGTCGCGTCGGCGACCAGCCAGGACCGCCCGCTCAGCCCGGTCGGCAGCGCGGGCGCCCCGGCCAGCGGCGCCACCTGGACGGCCGGACGGGCCAGCCGCGCGCCGCCGACCACGGCCGCCGCGTCCTGCCCGGACCCGACGGGCGCCGCGGTCCCGGAGGCCGCCGGGGCCGCGGCGGCCGGGCCCGGCGTGACCAGGGCGAGGACGGCGCAGGCGGCCGACAGCCGCCTGACGTGGTGTGACATCTGCTGCACACCGCGAACGTACCCGCGTCGCGCCCGCGCCGCCGCGCCCGCTGCTCCGTCCGGGCCCCGCGGCGGCGGCCGGCCGTCGGCGCCGGCGTAGGCCTCAGCGCACGTCCTGAGGCCGCACCGCCGCCTCGACGCCGTCGAGCAGGACGGCGAGGCTGGTGCGGAAGGTGTCGCGAGCCTGGTCCACCAGGTGGTCGGCGCCGCTCCCGGGGGCGGGTGCGGCGCCGCTCTCCAGCGCGGTCAGCAGCGGGAACCGCTCGGCGAAGTCCGGCGCCACCTCGGCCAGTTGGGCCGAGCGGGCGTACCACCACTCCTCGTCGGGCACCCCGGTGGCGGCGGCCGCCGCGCCGGCCTCGGCGGCCACCCGGGCCATCCCGCGGACGAACTGCCAGAGTGCGCCGACCACACCGCGCAGCAGCCGGGGCTCCAGCTCCGCCCCGTGCAGGATCCGCAGCACCGTCTCCATCGCGCCCAGCTCGGCCGGGCCCAGGGCCGGCCTGGCCTGCGAGACCTGGAGGACCCAGGGGTGGCGCAGGTAGAAGGCGTAGGCGTCCTCCGCCCAGGCGGTGGCGGCGGGGCGCCAGCCGGCGGCGGTGTCGTACCCGGTGGGCAGTTCGGCCAGCGCCCGGTCGTGCATCAGGTCGACCAGTTCGTCCTTGCCCGGCACGTAGGTGTAGAGCGCCATGGCGGTGCGGCCGAGGCGCTCGCCGACCGCCCGCATGGAGAGCGCACCCATCCCCTCGGCGTCGGCCACCGCGATCGCGGCCGCCACGATCGCGTCCACGCTCAGGCCCGGCTTGGGGCCGCTGCGGGCGGGGCGCGGTTCGTCCGGCCCGCCCGGGGCGCGCCAGAGCAGGGACAGCGAGCGGCGGGCATCGCCCTGTCCGGCGAACACGACCACGGTTGCAACTCCTTATGCCGTAAAGTAACCTCGTCCGGGTAACTCCTTATGCCGTAAGGTTATCAGTGGAGCCGAAACCGGAGGGTTCGACGGTGGAACTGCCCGTCACGTTCGTCCAGGTCGTCGAGGTCGCGCGGATCACCCCGCGGATGGCCCGCATCACCTTCGAGGCGCAGGCGCTCGACGACTCCGTCGGCCGCGCGCCCGACCAGCAGGTGAAACTCTGCTTCCCGAGGAGCGGACAGACGGCACCCGTCCTGCCGGCCGCGACCGCGGACGCCATGGGCTGGTACCAGGCCTACCTGGCCGTCCCCGAGGCCGAACGCCCCTGGATGCGGGGCTTCACCATCCGCCGCCGACGGCCCGGGACCCTCCTGCTGGAGATCGACTTCGTGCTGCACGGCGACACCGGGCCGGCGAGCGGCTGGGCGGAACGCGCCCGGCCCGGGGACCGGCTCGGCATGGTCGGGCCGTCCGAGCTCTACGCCCGGCCCGTGTCGCCGGCCGAGAGCGCCGCCGGGGCCGACTGGATGCTGCTGGCCGGGGACGAGACCGCGCTGCCCGCGATCGCCACCCTGGTCGAGGCACTGCCCGCCGGCGTCGGGGCGGTCGCCTTCATCGAGGTCGCGGACGCCGCCGAGCGGCAGGCCTTCGACACCCGCGCCGAGCTGACCGTCCACTGGGTGTACCGGGACGGCGCCGCCCCCGGCGGTCCGCTGACCGCCGCCGTCCGGGCCGCCGAACTGCCCGGCGGCACCCCGTTCGCCTGGCTGGCCGGCGAGGCGGGCGCCGTCCGGGCGCTGCGCCGCCACCTGGTCGAGGAGCGCGGACTGGCCCGGCAGGCCGTCGAGTTCGGCGGCTACTGGCGGTACCGGCTCAGCCAGGACGACGCCCCGACCGAGGAGGACCTGGCCGAGGCCCGGGAGCGGCTGGCGGCGGCTCAGGGCACGCCGTGACAAGCCGGGGCGGCCGGGCGGCGGACCCGCGCCCGGCCGCCCGTCGGCACGCGGGACGCCGACCCGTGATGAGGGCCCGTCGCGAGGGGCGGCCGGATCAGGCCGGGGCGGTGGTGCGGCCCAGTGGGAGGAGGTACTGGACGGGTTCGTCCAGGTCGTCCAGGGCGAGCAACTCGTGGGCCAGGTCGTCGTGGAGGCCGCCGAGCGGGGTGGTCGCGAGACCGAAGGCGGTGGCGGTGAGCAGCAGGGTCTGGGCCACGTGGCCGGCCTCCAACAGGCCCAGGCGCAGCGCCCGCAGGCCGTAGCGGCGGCGCAGGAGGCCGAGGTCGAGGTAGACGGCCAGCAGGGCGGGCGCGTCGTCGATGCCGACGAAGTCCGGGTCGTCGGCGCGGCGGGAGAGGTAGGAGGAGAGGGCCTTGAGTTCGGCGAGGGCCGGGGCCGGGCCGATCCGTCGCAGCGTGCGGTGCTCCGGTTCGCAGTGGTAGGTGCCGGCCGGAAGACCGGTCACGTCCCGGGCCACCAGGCGCAGTCGGACGGTGTAGAGGGCGCCGGCGCTGGGGTACGGCCGGTGCCGGCGGGTACGGGTGGTGCCGTCGGCGAGGGGCTGCCGGGACTCGTGGCTCGGGGCGTGCGCGGACCAGAGGACGCCGCCGAGGGTGGCCGCGGTGAGCGGGCCGTGCAGCGGGCCCCGGGCCGAGGTGCGGCCCTGCAGGGCCTCGGCCAGCGAGAGGTTCGGCAGGGGGTCGGCGGCGAGTGGGATCGCGAGCGGCCCGGGGCGGGCCGCCGGGGCGGGCGGCAGCTCGCGCAGGGTGGTGTCCTCGGGCCGGCCGATCTGGAACTTGCTGCGCTCCAGGTACTGGTGGTCGGCTGCGCGGTGGTCGGTGGGGAAGAAGGTCGGGGCGTCGTCGGTCTCCAGGAGGCTGCGGGCGGCGAGGCGGCACACGGCGCGTTCCTCGTCCGGGCCGACGCCGAGCCGGTTGAGCAGCATGTGCAGCTGGGAGGCCCAGATCCAGGGCAGCCGGTGGGCCTGGTCGGACGGCACGGCGGCCCGCATCCGGGTGTCGGCGGCGCGGACCTGCTCGGCCCACTCGGCCAGCCAGGGGGCGGCGGTGCCGGTGTCGAGGCCCTCGCGCAGGGCGCGGGCGCGGCGGGCGAGGGCCTGCCGCTGCAGGGCGAAGACGGAGTTCACCCGGGTGTGGACGGCGCTGCCGGGCAGCGGCTCGAACTCGGTGGTCCAGCGCCAGGAGGCCGCGTGGCGCCGCAGCCACTGGCCGGCGGCGAGTTCGTCCAGGCCGAGTGCGTGGGCGGTGGTGTGGGCGAGGTCGAGGGCGAGCGGCAGCCGGGCCGTCGGCTCGGGGGTGGCCCGCAGCGCCCGGACCGCGGCGCGGGAGGAGTGGACGAACACCTCCTCGGCGATCGGGAGCGCGGCCGGGCCGCCGTAGCGCTCGGTCTCGGGCCGGTAGGGCACGGCCTGGACCTCGCCGTGGCGGGAGGGCCAGGGGCCGTCGACGGCGGTGCGGCCGGCGGCGAGCCGGGCGAGGGCGGCGGTGAGCTCCTCGGCCGGGGGCCGGGCGGCGGGTGTGCCGCGCAGCCGGATGCGCAGGTGGGGGCCGCCTTCGCCGTAGCGGATGAAGAACCAGTGGGCACCGGGGTGTTGCCCGGTCAGGTCGTCCAGCAGGGGGGCGAGGTCGTCGGTGAGGAAGGCGTCGGCGTCCTCGCGGGTGGTGTGCAGGGCGAGGTGGAGGCTCTGCCAGGCCTCGGTGGCCGCGGCCTCGGGGGCGCCGGGGTGCTGGTGGGTGGTCATGAGGTCCTCACGAGGGCGGGCCGGGGGTCTGGAGCGGGGGTGGTCGGGAGCGGGCCGGCTGCGGCGCCGGGGCCGGGGGCGGCCGGGGTCACGGGAACGGGTGCGGGTGGAGCGGGAGTTCGTCGTGGCGCAGCGGGCGGTCGGTGCGGCCGAGCCGGTGCGGCACGTCCAGCAGCCGGGGCAGGCCGAGGGTGCGGCGGTTGACGTGGCCGAAGGTCATCGGGAGGGTGCCGGGGACGATCACCTTGGCGCAGTGCAGGCCGAGCCGGTCGCGGACGCCGGGTTCGTCCTGGGTGACCACCACGACCTCCAGGCCCTCGGCGGCGAACCGGTCGACGGTGCCGTCCAGGAGCCGGGCCAGGTCGGTCACCGGTTCGGGTGCGCCGGGCCAGCGGGCCTGCCACGGCGCCTCGGGGCCGGGGGCGAACAGGAAGTCGAGGCGGGGTCCGGCCTCGGGCAGGGTGTTGAGGCCGACGTGGTCGTCCAGGGTGATGACCAGCTCGGGCCGGTCCAGCATCGGGCGCAGCCGGGCCGGGTCGCGCACGCCCCCGGGGCCGTTGGGCCGGTGGGCGGCCTCCTGGACGTTGGTGACGACCTCGGCGACCGCGGACCGGATCGCCGCCCGCGGGTCGTGGTGGGCCCCGGCGGCGAGGAAGGCGCGGGGGGCGCGGGGGTGGCTGCCCTGGTAGCGGCAGAGGGCGATCACCGCGGGGATGCCGAGGTCGTTGGTGGCGTCGAGCAGGGTCAGCCGGTAGCCGAGGAGGGTGGCGCGGTCGGCGAGGTGGGCGACCTCGGGGTCGTCGGTGGGCACGGTGACGGCGGGCAGCGGAAGTCCGGCGTACCAGGCCATCAGAAAGGCATCGCGTTCGGCGACCTCGAACAGGCCGTACAGGGCGGCCTCCTGTGGGCTGTTGCCGAGTCCGCAGCCGTTGGAGGACTCGTAGACCACGCGTGGACGCGGCCGGTCCGGCGTGTCGGGGACCTCCCAGTAGGCGACGTGCTCGGGTACGGCCAGGGCGCGCCCCTGGGTGAGCGACCAGCCGTACACCCAGTCGAGGACGAGGTCCGGTGTGTAGGGGACGGTGCGGCGGTCGGGGTGGCCGTGGTGGGCGGGGTCGGGCAGGCCGAGCCGGGCGGGGTCGACGGCCTTCTGCGGGCCGAGCTCGGCGTAGCCGGCGCGCAGGACGGTGCGCCGCCCGGTGGGGCGCATCCCGGCGAACCGCTCCACGCCCTCGAACAGGGCGATGCGTTCGCTGGTGCGGAAGTCGCGGGCCCGGCCGTAGCCGCCGGCGTCGATGAGTCGGCCGTCCGTCACCCAGGCGGTGGTGAGGGCGAAGGCGGAGTCCTCGGTGCGGAAGAGCCTGCGGACCGGGCCGAAGCGCTCGTCGAACAGCTCGGCGCGCAGCCGGTCCGGGCCGGTGCGGTCGTTGGCGCCGCGCAGGACGGCGGGGTCGGGCAGCGGCCGGGGCCCGGCGGGCGGCCGGGCGGCATCGGCGCGGTCCGCCGGCAGGGGGTGGCAGACCGGGCAGCCGCCGACCGGGCGGACGCGGTGGGTGGACCAGGTGGCGCGGTTCCCGTGGACGATGTGCACGGTCGCGCCGGGCGGGGCGGGGGCCGCCTTCGCGGTGAGCCGGTCGGTGGCTGGCAGATCCGTGGCGGGCAGGTCCGTGGTGGGCAGGTCCGTGGTGGGCAGGTCGGTGGCGGGGAGATCCGTGGCGAGCAGGTCTGCCGCGAGCAGGGCGACGGCCTCGGTCAGGGCCGGGGTGCCGGTGCCGCCCAGGGCCAGCCGGGGGCTGTGCCAGGGGACCCGGCCGCCGGCGGTGGCCAGCCGCTGGTACTCGGTGCAACGCAGGCACGCGGCGGCGCGGGGGTGGAGCACCGGGCCGATCACGGTCAGGGCCCCGTCCTCGCGCACCGGCACGAACCGCACCGGGTGCTTCAGGGCGTGGCGGCTGAGCTGTTCGGCCAGGTCGAGGGTCCAGTCGGTGAGGTGGACGAGGGCGGTGCCCGTGGTGGTCGCCAGGGCGCCGGCCGGGTCCAGGACGGGTGGGGTCGGGGCGGGTGGGGTCGGGGCGGGGGCGGCTGAGCTGGGGGCGGCCGGGGCGGGTGTGGCCGGGGCGGGTATGGCCGAGGTGGTCATCGGTGCCCTCCGGAGGCGGCCGGGATCAGGACGGTGAAGCCGCAGGCGCGCAGCCCGGCGGCCACGGGGTGGTCGGGTGCGCCGGTCGGCCGCCAGAGCGCGGTACGCAGGCCGGTCAGGCGGTCGAGGGCGGCCCGCAGATCCGGTTCGCGGTCCGCGAGAACGGTCAGCCAGTGGTCGGTCCAGCCCTCGTCCGCCCACTCGGCGGGCCGGATCCCGGCGGCGGCGAGCGGGGCGCAGGCCCCCGACAGGGCCGTGTGGTGGGCCGCACCGAGGGCGAGGTCGGCGGCAGTCGCGCGGGTGAGGGCCGCGAGCGCGGCGAGGGCGGCCGCGTCGGCCGCGGTGGCCTCCACCGCCCGGGCGGGCGGGCCGGCGGAGGTCCGGACGGTCGCGAGGAACACCTCCTCCGATCCGAGCCGCCGGACCGTCATGGCGGCCTCGGGGCGCAGTCGGCGGAGCGTGGTCCACCAGTGCCGCGCCTGGGGGTGGTCGTGCCGGCCGTCCTCGGACAGCGCCGGTCCGGTCTCGGCGGGCAGGGCGAGGGCGGCACGGCGCAGCGCGCGCCCGAGGGCGTGCTCCGCGGTGGCGCCGACCACCGCGCCCTGGGCCCCGACCCCGGCCGCGGCTCCGGCTCCGGCGGACGGGGCTGCGACCAGGTGGAGTTCGGCGGACCGGCAGACGGCCTCCAGCCGGGCCAGGTCCGTCCGGACGGCCCCGGACACCAGGGTGCCGGCCGGGATGCGGCAGGAGACCAGTGCGGCGGGCAGTTGGGGCAGGCTGCCGGCCATGGGGGCGTCGAGTGCGCCGAGGCGCGGGTCCCCGAGGGCGTCGGCGCGGCGCAGCGCCTCGGCGAGGTCCACCGGGGCGGGGGCGTCCAGGGGGTGGCCGGGGGCTGGGGGACCGGCGGCCCAGGGGTGGTAGTCGGCCCGGGGCGGCCGGGCCTGGGCGAGCAGGACGGCGGGGCGGCCGGTCAGCAGGCGCGGGTCCTGGTCGGGGTCGGACGGATCGGGCAGGCCGGTGACGGCACAGAGCAGGCGCTGGGCGGCGGCCCCGGCGAGGAGCGCGAGCAGGGCCGGCGGCGTGCCGGGCACTGCGGGCGCGTCGGCGGGCGCGTCCGCCGGTGGGTCGGTCGGTTCGTCGGTCCGGCGGAGGCGGGTGGTGAGGGCCTCGGCGTCCGCGAGGGCCCGGGCCGGGTCGGCGGGTGCGGTGACGAAGCCGTCGTCGGCGTCCACCACCACGGCCACCGGCGAGGTGGCGGCAAGGGCCAGCACCCGGTCGGTGGGCAGGCCCTCGTCGACGGTGATCTCGGGGGTGGTGCCCGCCAGGGTGAGGGCACGGGCGAGGGCCAGGGCGAGCGGATGGCCGGGGAGTGCCGCGGTGATCACCGGGCGCGCGGCGGCGAGGGCCCGGGCCGCCTCGGCCGGGCTGGTGGCCACCGAGCCGGGCCAGGGCGGGAGTTCGACCCCGTCAGGGTGCTCGACCAGCAGGTCGTGCTCGCGCAGCCGGGCGGTCAGGGCGGTGAGCGCGGCCTCGACCCGGGGGTCGGCGTTCGGCCCGAGGCCCGGGTCGGCGCCCGGGTCGGTGCCCGGATCAGCGCCCGGAGTCTCACCGAGCCGGTCGCGGAGCAGCTGCCACAGGGCCGGGAGCGCCCGGCTGCCCTCCAGCGTGACGATGCCGTCCCGGCCGCGCAGGTGCAGCCCCGCCTGCAGGGGTGTCGCGGCGACCCCCGGGCGCAGCCTTGGCCGTGCGGACGGCGTGGACGGCGTGGACGGCGTGGACGCTGTCGGGGTCGGGGACGCGGACAGGCCGGCCGATGGCGCTGTGGACGGTTCGGCCGGCGGCGCGGTGTGCGGCCGGGCGCGGTCGGCGCTCACGCGGACCGCTCCACGGCGTCGACCACTGCGCCGAGCCGGTCCCGCCAGTCGTGGCCGGTGACCTCCGGTACGGCCTGCACCACCAGATGGGCCGCGAGGTAGCGCTCCAGCGGCTGGACGTCGCAGATCGCGAGCAGGCGGTAGAGGGCGTTGGTGCAGGCGCGGTAGATCAGATAGTCCGGCCGGCTCCACATCGTCCCCTGGGGGTCGGAGCGGCTGAGCAGGCGGTGGAACTCGCTGTAGCGGGTGCGGGCGTCCCGGTCCCAGCGTTCGGCGGTGGCTGGATCGCCGAGGGCGGCGGCGCGCTCGCGGTACTCCTGCGGGTCGCCGCCGAGTTCGGCGCCGGCCGCCAGCCGCGCCGCGGTGAGCTGCCAGGCGTCGGCGGACCACTGGGCCCAGACGCGTTCCCAGCCGTCCGTCGCGCCGCCGGCGATCCGGGAGACCAGGGCGGTGACCGTCGGGCGGGTGGCCTGCCGGCGCTGTTCGAAGGCCGCGCGCAGCCGCCCGTGCGGGTCGTCGTGGACGAGGAAGTCCTCCAGGTGCGAGACGTAGGAGTAGTGGCCGCCGACCAGGCCGTCCGGGTGGGCGCTCGCATGGGCGGTGAGTGCCGCGACGGCGAGCCGGACCCGGGCGGCCGGGGCGTCGCCGTGCGCGCCGAGGACGTCGCAGGCGGAGCGCAGCGCGGGCAGGCCCAGGCGCAGCAGGTCGTCGCGGAGCGCGAGCCCGTCGGCGCCGAGCAGAGCGCGCAGGGAGGACTGGTCGACGGGCTCGACACGGACGGTGTTGTCCGGTACCAGCGGGCCGTACGGCGGGGCGATCAGTTCCGCGCGGCCGGCCGCGGCGGCCTGTTCGAGCAGCTCGTGCTCGGTGAGGTCGGCGACCGAGGGGTGGGTGCGGGCCCGGTCGCGCAGGGCGTCGGCGGTCCGCTCGGCGGTCGCGGTGACGAGCTCGGCCGGGCCGCGCAGCCGCAGCCGCACGTGCGGGCCGTGGAGCCAGTGGCGTTCGACGTGGACGGTCAGCCCGGACGCGGCCGCCTGCTCGGCGAGCGGCAGCACGGCCTCGCGCAGCAGTGGGGCCTTGCTGGGCTGGCGGTAGTAGAGGACGACGTCGCGTGCGGTGCTGTCCGGCGGGCCGCCGGCCGGGTGGCTCATCGGGTGTCTCCTTCGCGAACGTCGGGCGGACCGGTCGGGGCCGCGGTCGTCGGGCTCGGGCTCGGGCTCGGGCTGGGGCACGGGCTCAGGCTGGGGCTGGGGCGCTGGCGCGGGGCCGAGATCGCCGGGCTCGGATCGGGGCGGCCGGTCACGGCTGCGGGCCGGGTCGGGCGGGCCGGGCCGGGCGGTAGGCCTCGACGACGAGTTCGACCGCGTGGCGGGGGCGGTCGTGGCCGCCGGCGGCGGGCAGGGCCTCCTCCAGGACGGCGCCGCCCGGGTGGCGGGTGAGCCATTTGGCGAGGCAGCGCAGGTGCAGGGCGTTGCCGAGGTCGAGGGCCTGCGGCTTGGGGGCGTTCAGCCGGGCGAGGAAGTCCTCGACCGGGCGTCCGGCGGGCGCGGCGGGCACGGGGTGCAGGAAGAGCCGGTCGGGCAGGTCGAGCAGGGCGCGCCAGCGGGCGGCGGTCGCGACGGGGACCTCCTGGTCGGCGGCGAGATCGGCGCGCAGGGCGTCCAGGACCGGGGCCGGCAGGTGCCAGCGGCGGCGGGCCAGGACCAGGTGGCGGTGGCGCAGCCGGGGGGTGCGGACCACCTCGCCGCCCGGGGCCGGGAGGGTCCGGCGGGGCAGCAGCGGCCGGAAGTCGACCACGCCGTTCGGGTGGTCGGCGAGGAGCGGGCCGATCCGCTGGGGCAGCATGACGGGCGCGAGGAAGCCGAGATAGAGGACGTCGAGGAGTTCGCCGGTGGCGCGCAGCCGCAACCGCAGCTGGTCGCCGACGGGGTCGTGGACCAGGTCGAGGTCGTGCTCGGCGAGGGAGGTCCAGCGCCGGTCGGGGCCGATCTCGTCGGCGAGCAGCAGCGGGTGGAGGTTGGCGTTGAAGCCGCCGACAGGCCGGATCTGGGCGGCCCTGGCACCGTCCCCCAGCCCGTGCCGGATCTGCCGGGTGACGGCGTCGGCGGCGCCCGGGGCGGTGGTGTCCAGGAAGCGGCTGGTGAACCTGCCCCAGCCGCCGTAGACGTGGTTGACGCAGAGCAGCGCGTCGGCGTGGTCGCGCTGGACGAAGTAGGAGTAGCTGAGCGGGCGGGCGGCCGTCCAGTCGGGCAGCCGGGCGGCCAGGTCGCGGACCAGGTCGGCGGGCAGGACGACCTCGGGGCCGTCCCCGGCCGGACCGGTGGCGATGAACTCCCTGCGAAGGGCGGTGAGTTCCTCTCGCTCGCCGGGGATCCGGGCGGGGTCGGCGGGCCGGCCGGCGTCCTCCCAGGCGGCGGCCAGTTCGGCGCCGAACTCCCAGGGGTGGGGACAGCTCCCGCCGGGGCCGTAGCGGGCGACGAAGCGGTCGCGGGCGGCCCGGCGCATCAGGTGGCCGAGGTCGAACAGCTCGGCGAGCGCGGTGAGTTCGCCGAGCGCGGCGTGGTCGGCCTGGTCCAGGAGGCGGTCCGCGGGCAGTGCTCCGGGGGCGACGACGTCCTCGCTGAGCACGGTGAGCGGGGCGGCGTCGGCCGGGACGGGTCGGCCGGTGTCGGCGAGGAGCCGGTGCCAGTCCGCGCCGAGGGTGGCGAGCAGGGCGGGGCGCCGGTCGGCCGGGGTGGTGGCGAATCCTGCCGTGGCGTCGGCGAGTTGATCGATCCGGTCGGCGAGGTCGGCGTCCTCGGGCCAGCCGCGGAGCCAGTCGGCGAGCCGCCGGAGCGGGGCCCGGTCCTGCGGGTGGACGGGGTCGGACGGCACCAGCAGTCCGGTCTCGGTCAGCCGGTCGACGAAGCCGGTGACGGAGGGGTCGCCGGGCGGGCGGCCGAGCGCGGTGGCGAGCTGTTCGGCGAGCAGGGCGCACGGTGCGGGGTCGGCGGTGAGTGCGGCGAGGACGTCCAGCGGTGCGCGGGCGGCCAGTTCGACCTTCTCCTCGCGGGTGACGAGGTGGCGGCCGCCGGCGAACAGGACCTGGCTGCGGGCGTAGTGGGCGCGGCCGTCGGCGACCCGGGCGCTGCTGGTCATCCGGTGGGGCAGGGCCCGGCGGCGGCGCGGCTCCGCGAGCAGGGCTTCGGTGAGGGCCCCGACGAGCGTCCGGTTCTCCCTGACCACCGCGCGCAGGGCCGCTCGGCCGGTGGCGGGGGCCGTGGCAGCAGCGGTGGCGGCAGTGGTGGCATCGGTGGTGGTGGCGGCCGTCGTGTCGGCAGCCCAGCCGACGGTGGTGAACCAGGAGAGCGGGCTGGTTTTGGAAGCGGCCCGCAGGGCGTGCCGCAGCACGGTGGGCTCCTCCTTGCGGGCCCGGCGCCCGCCCTCGCCCCGGCCTGCGGTGGTCACGGCGCGCAGCAGGTCGGCGCTGGTGAGGGCGATGGCGCGGGTGAAGTCGGGTGAACGGCAGAGTGCGGCGAGCGCGGCGCGTTCGGCGGCCAGGGCCGGTGGGGTGGCGAGCTCCAACTCGTCGAGCAGGTCGGTGCGGCGCTCCTGCAGGGCGAGCCAGTCGGCGAGGCGGGGCACCCGGGCAGGAAGGTCGTCGAGCCGCTCCAGCAGGGCCACGCCCGGCGTGCGCCCGTTGTACAGGGCGCGGCGCAGCGGCAGCACGACCTGGCGGTGGAACTCCTCGGTGTGCGCGGCGCGGCTGGCGAAGAGGTCGTCGCCCAGGGCCGGGCGCAGCGCGGCCTCCTCGGCCTCGACGGCGGTGAGTCGGTCCACCAGGACGCGGAGCGCGGCGGCGGCGGCCGACTGGGCGGGCAGCGGGAGCGCCGTGGTGCGGATCAGCGCGTACGGGGCGGTCCTGGCCGGCGGTACGCGCACCGCGGCGGCGGACTGGGCGGGGTACGGCATGGCGGGGCTCCCGTCGGGCAGTGGAGCACGGCCGGTCCCGGGTGGGGACCGGCCGTGCGGGGACGCGCTGTGCCTGGAGGGCGTTCGGCGTGGCGCCGTCGCGCGACGCCGTGGCGGTCAGCCGGTCGAGGTCAGATCCCTCGGGGGCGAGGACTGGACCCGATCAATCGCCCTGATGATCAACGGTCGTGACGACTCGTCAGGCCTGGACGTCCACGACGATGTTCTGCTGCGCACAGGAGGACGAGGCCTGGCAGGAGCAGGAGCCCCACGAGGCGCCGTTCTCGGGCAGCGCGGCGGTGTCGCGCAGCGCGGTCACGGTGAGCTCGCTGAGGTCGAGGTCCTGCAGGTCGAAGCCCTGGTCTGCGGTGAAGTCGGACATGGTGTACTCCCTTGGTAGGCAGTCGAGGCCGAGATGCGCCTGACGGGATGGATGGGTCGGGGCATGCCGGAAGTCCGGTGGAAACGGGCCCGGGCCGGGGTGTCCGGCGGCCTGTCGGCGAGTCTAGGGCGGCCGGTTAGAGCCTCGGCAGAGCCCGTCGGCAGATTGGCCGGTTGCCTCCGCAGCGGCCCGGAGCGTCGCCGCGGCGGCGCCGGAGAGCTGGCGGCAGGGAGTCCGGTCGGCCGGGAATCCGCGGCTTTCCACCCGGGGTGCCGCATATGACCAGGTCAGGTACCGGCGTCGGGTCGACCTCAAGGACCGTTCAAGGAGGGCTTGTTGACCCGTTCATGAGCATGCGTCGCGCTTGCGGCGGCGGGGTAGGGCGGGCACCCGAACGGCGTCCGCGGGCGATAGGGAATCAGTCAGTCGGCAAGCGGATCGCAAGCGTGTCGCAAGCCGGCGGCGCCCGGCCGGGGTTGGGGTTCGGCTGCCCCGGGTCCGCCGGCCGGCTGCTGCCCGGTCCGGCTGCTGCCCGGTCCGACTGCCCCGACCGACCGACCGACCGGCCACCGACCGGCCACCGACCGGCCACCGACCGGACCGGCCGGCGGTCAGACGGGCAGCAGCCGGGTGATCAACTCGCCCAGCCGGCGGGCGTTGCGGCAGGAGTGCATCTCCACCACCTCCGCGTAGGCGGCCGCGGCCGAGTCGCCCGTGCGCCAGAGCGCGGGGGCCTCCGGATTGAGCCAGTACACCCGGCGGGCCCGGCCGGCGATCGCGCGCAGCGCGGGCAGGTTCGGGTCCCGGTGGTTGTTGCGCGCGTCGCCGAGGATCAGCAGGCTGGTGCGCGGGCCGAGCGCGTCGAGGTGCTGCTCGGCGAACTCGCCCAGCGCCGAGCCGTAGTCGCTGTTGCCGTGGTAGCCCATCACCTTGGCGCCGGTGAGGATGGACCGGGCCAGCCGGGCCGGGTCCGCGCCGTCCTTCGCGACCAGGTCGGTCACCTCGGCGGTGCGGTTGACGAAGGCGAACACCCGGACCTTGCTGAACTGGTCGCTCATCGCCCGGACCAGCAGCATGGTGAAGTCGGCGAAGCCCGCCACCGATCCGGAGACGTCGCACAGCAGCACGATCTCCGGCCGGGCGGGCCGCCGCCGCCGGTACGCGGGCCGCAGCGGCACCCCGCCGGTGGACAGCGAGCGGCGCAGTGTGCGGCGCAGGTCGATCTGGCCGCGGGCGGCCCGGCGGCGGCGCGCGGCCAGCCGGGTGGCCAGCTTGCGGGCCAGCGGTTGGACGGTGCGGCGCAGTTCGGCGAGCTGGTCGCGGCCGGCGGCCAGGAAGTCGATCCGGTCGGGGCTGGGGGCGATGGCCCGCTCGGCGATCCGCTCGGTGCCGCGCAGTTCGGCCACCCGGCGGCGGGCCTCGGTGCCGACCATCGTGCGGAAGACCTGGATCCGGCGGCGGATCTCGTCGGCGGCCAGGCGGTCGGTGAAGTCGGGTGTGCCGCCCTCGCGCAGCGCCGCCAGGACCCGGGCGAGCAGGGTCTCGGGCGCGAGGTGGCCGAGGGTCTGGTGGGCGGACCAGCCGTCCGAGGTCGGCGTGGAGCCGGAGCCGTACCGGCCGAAGGCGGCCACCGCCTCGCCGGCCAGCCGGGCGAGTGCGGCCCGGTCGTCGGTGGCGAGAGCGGTGGCGATCCGCTCGCGCAGGTCCTCGCGCAGCCCCTCCTGCCGGCCGTCACGGCGGCCGGAGCGCAGGTCTGGGGGCGCGGCGTCCTGGTCCGGTTCGTCCTGGTCCGGCGCGCCGGGCGTCCGGGCGGCCCGGGCGGACTCCGGGTCGCCGACACCGAGCGGGAAGAACAGGTCGAAGGTGGCGTCGAACACCGCGCGCTGCCCCTCGCCGCGTAGCAGCGCCGCGCCGAGCCCCGCGCGCACCTGCTCCCGGTCGGCCAGCCCGAGCGCGTCGAGCACCGCCGCCGCGTCGACGGTCTCGGCCGGTCCGATCCGCAGGCCGTGCCCGCGCAGCGCCCGGACGAACCCGGTCAGCCGTGCGGCGGTGCCGCCCGCTGCTGGTCCGGTGCCGCCGACTGCTCCGCCGGTGCTGTCCGTCGTTCCGCCGGTGCCGCCCGTCGTTCCTCCGGTGCGGGCCGGGCTCATGCCAGGGTGAGCTTCTGGGCGGCCTTCAGGACGTCGTCCTGGTGCTTGAGGATCACCCCGAGGCTGGCCCGCACCACCGCCTCGTCCAGGGTGTCGGCGCCGAGCGCGAGCAGGGTGCGGGCCCAGTCGATGGTCTCCGCCACCGACGGCGCCTTGCGCAGCTCCATCGCCCGCAGCGCGCCGACCACCCGGACGAGTGACTCGGCCAGCGTGTCGTCCAGGCCGGGCACCTTGAGTCGGACGATCCGCTGCTCCAACTCGGCGTCCGGGTAGTCCAGATGGAGGAAGAGGCAGCGCCGGCGCAGGGCCTCGGACAGCTCGCGGGTGGCGTTGGAGGTGAGCAGGACGAAGGGGCGGCGGCTCGCGGTGATGGTGCCCAGCTCCGGCACGGTGACCTGGAAGTCGCTGAGCACCTCCAGCAGCAGGGCCTCCATCTCGACGTCGGCCTTGTCGATCTCGTCGATCAGCAGCACGGTCGGCTCGTCGCCGCGGATCGCGGTCAGCAGCGGGCGGGTGAGCAGGAACTCCTCGCCGAAGATGTCGGTGCGGGCCTGGTCCCAGTCCTCGTCCCGGCCGGCGGTGATCCGCAGCAGCTGCTTGGCGTGGTTCCACTCGTAGAGCGCGCGGGCCTCGTCGATGCCCTCGTAGCACTGCAGCCGCACCAGCCGGGCGGCGCCGATCGCCGTCACCGCCTTGGCCAGTTCGGTCTTGCCGACGCCGGCCGGGCCCTCGACCAGCAGCGGTTTGCCCAGCCGGTCGGCCAGGAACACGGTGGTGGCCACCGCGGTGGACGCCAGGTACCCCGCCTCGGCCAGCTTCGCCGCCGCGTCCTCGACCGACTCGAAGAATCCCGTCCCGTCGCCCATCCGCCCTCAACTCCCCGTCGCCGTGTCCGTCCGCAGCACCCTACCGGCGAGTCACATCGCTGTCCCGGGGTGGCCGGGGGTGCGCGGGCCGGGGCGTCCGCGCGCGACAGGGCGCACGCCCGCCGGGGGTGCCGGGGGCGTGCGCTCGGGTCGGGACCGGGCGGTCCGGTCAGTTGACGTAGATGTGCGGGTTGCCCGCGACGGAGGTGTCCAGGACGGGCCCGTAGGTGGCGGTGAAGTACCCGGCGGCGAAACAGGTGCTCGGGCCGGAGAACTTGTTGAACGCCTGGGAGGCGAAGCCGATGGTCTGGGCGGTGTTGCTGGTGGTGCCGGAGATGCTCCCGGGTGCGCGGTAGACGCAGGTGATGGTGCCGAGGATGGTCTTGAGCACGACCGTGGTCTGCAGCGGTCCTGCGGTCGGGCTGAGCGTCACCGGGTTGCCCGCGCCGTCGCTGACGGCGTTGGTGAACGGCAGGTTGTTGACGGTGACGCTCTGCACGCCGGTCACGCCGAGGACGTTGGCGCTGCAGGAGCCGAAGGTGTGGCTGTTGAGCTGCTCGACGGCGACGCCCGGCGCGGCCGGGTTCGAGGTGACGGTGGCGGAGAAGGCGGAGACGGCGCACTTGATGCCGCTCGTCCCGCTCGCGCTGGAGTAGAAGGTGGCGTAGGTGCCCGGGACGAGGTCGGCGGTCAGGACGTCGCCGACGGCGGCGGCGGTCCCGCCGGGTCCGCCGTAGGTGAGGACGGCGGGGGCGGCGGCCTGGGCGGGGGTGACGGCGGCGGTGGCCAGGGCCAGCGCGGCCAGGGCCGCGGTGCCGAGGGTGCGGCGGATGCGCATGAGGGGGTGCCTCTCTCCGTGGGGAGCCGGGTGGGGGATCCCGTGCGACCGGCCCGCGGCATCGGCCGGCCGGGCGGGTGACGGGTGTGGGGCGAGGCGTACGCGACTCGGCGGGCCCGGCGCCACGGGCCCGCCCGTACGGCGGGGAAAAGGGGGGTGCGGGAGGTGCGTGCTGTGCGCGGGGTGCAGGGAGCGCGGGGGAGTGCGATGAGGTGCCGTGGGGTGCACGTCGACGGCTGCCACCGCCGGGCATGCGTTCGCCATACTGGACAGCCGGAACGCGTGGAGGTTTCCGGGAGGCCGATGCCACCGGATTGGAAACCTGCGAGTGTTGTAAACCAGCCCTTGCCTCAATGTCAATACAGAGCACAGGAGTTGGCGATGGATCCGAATGCCGTCCAGAGCGCCGAGGCGCTGCTGCTGCCCGGCGCGCGCACCGGCCGCGACCCGGCCCGATCGATCAAGCGCGGCCCGAGCCGGCTGCCCGCCGACGTGGTCGCCGCCACCCAACGGGAGCGCCTGCTCGACGGGTTGGTGCACACGGTCGCCGAACACGGCTACCAGCACGCCACGGTGAGCGACATCTGTCGGGCGGCGGGGGTGACCAGACCGGTCTTCTATGAGCTGTTCAACGGTAAGGAGGACGCCTTCCTGGCCGCCCACCGGCACGGCACCGGGGTGGTGATCCGCCGGATGGCGGCCGCCTTCGCCGCCGCGCCGGACTGGTGCACGGGCATCCGCGAAGCGCTGCGCTCGATGCTCGACCTGCTGGCCGTCGTCCCGGCGTTCGCCACCATGGCGGTGATCGAGATCGAGGCGGTCGGCCCGGCCGGGCGCCGCGAACGGGAGCAACTGCTCACCCGCTTCCGGGCGTTCTTCGCCGAGGTGCCCGGCCCGCCCGGCGGGGTGGCGGCGCAGGCGCTGGTGGACTCCGTGGTCGGCGGCGTCTACGCCACCCTGTACCGCTGTGTCGACGCCCGCCGGACGGCCGAACTGCCCGACCTTCTCCCGGTGTTGAGCCTGTTCTGCCTGGCGCCGTTCCTCGGCCCGGCGGAGGCCGCCCGGCGGCTGGCCCTGCCGGCCCCGGCGGTCCTGCCGGGTGCGGGTGATGATCCTTCGTGCACCCGTATTGACCGGTCGGATACCGGGCAGTAGCTTCCTGGATATCCACCTGTGGCCCGACCGGCCCGCCCCGCTGCCGAGGGGCGGCCGCACCGGTTCGGCCGCAGGACGCTGTCCGCGCCAGGACAACGTGCCAGTACGTGCAAGTCCCCACCACCCGAGGGAGCACACACATGGCCACGTCCGATGACGCAGCCCCCACGACCGAGAGCACCGCTTCACCTGCTTCACCCGCCTCGCCCGCAGAGGCCAGAGGGCGGGTCCGGCTGAGGCGCAGCGCGCTGATGGCCGTCCCGGCCCTCGCCGTCGGCGCCGTCCTGATGACCCTCACCGCGCAGGGCGTCCTGGCCGCCCAGTTCGCCATCTCCGGAATGCCGTTCACCGTCACCGCGGACAGCCTCGACGGTGTCGGTTTCGAGCAGTTCGGCAGCCTCGACCACATGATCGAGGGCAGCCCGAACGAGGGGGACACCGGCGGTCAGGTCCTTGTCCTCGTCTCGGCGATCAAGCAGGCCTCGCTGACCAAGCTCTGCCAGAGCGTCGACCTCGGCGGCATCAACCTGCTGATCAGGGCCGGTGACGCGGGCACCCCCGTGACCGCCACCGACCTCACCACCGACTCCGACCTGGTCGCCGGTGACGCCTCCTTCACCAACATCGAGATCGGCGGCGACGCCAGCACCTACACCAAGGCCGGCGTCCAGGGCCTGCCCGGTGTGTTCGGGCAGCAGGCCGATACCGTCGTCATCCGCAACCTGCGGCAGCACAACTACGCCACCACCGCGGCGGCGTTCAAACTGCCCAACCTGCGGCTGAGCTTCAGCAGCGAGGGCTGCTGACGGTGACCGATCCCGCACCCGACGCGGGGGCCGCCCCGGCACCCGCCACCGAACCGGCCGTCACTGCCTCGCCAGCCGCCGCACCGGCCACCGCCGAAGCGCCCGCGGCCAGGCCGACCGTCCTCGGCCGCTGGCGCGGCTGGCGCGGCCGACGGCCTTTCTGGGGCGGCCTGTTGGTGCTGCTCGGCGGTGTGGAGATCCTCTTCACCGTGCGGGCCCCGCTGCCCGTCGTCCTGCACATCGGGATGCAGGGGCTGGCCGGCTACCTGGTACCGGCCGTGATGGCGATCTGCGGGGTGCTGATCCTCTTCAACCCCGCCCAGCGGCTGTTCTACTCGATCCTCGCCGTGCTGGGATCGCTGGGCAGCTGGGTCACCTCCAACCTGGGCGGCTTCCTGGTCGGCATGCTCCTGGGCGTCCTCGGCAGCTGCCTCACCTTCGGGTGGCTGCCCGACCAGCCTCCGCGCCGCCGGTGGCTGCGCGGCCGCGCCGCCCGGAACAAGGCGGGCCCGGCCAGGGCGTGACCAGGCCGGGCCACGACGCGGCGCCCCGCCCCCCGGTGATGGGAGAGCACCGGGGTGCGGGGCGCCGTCCCTGTTGTCTTAGGTCGAACTCGCTGTGCGGGAGCCCTACTTCACTCACGTGGGGCAGAGCGCCTGCTGTCTCTCTGAGGCGTCCCGTCACATTTGGCCACAGTCCACCGCGATCTTCAGCCCAGCAGCTCGAGCCCCGCCATTCCGGCGGGGCCCTTCTCAGCAGGACCACCCAGGTGCCACCGGCGGGTTGCCCGGCGCACGGCCGGAGAGTTGTGCGAGCTGTCGCACCGCACCCTGCTCGACGACTGAGACGCAGACCTCGAAGGCGTCACGGGGTTGCTGCCAGGGGTCGGGCACATCGTGCTCGGCGAACAGTTGGAGCGTTGGCGGGGATGCGAGCCGCCGGAGCGCGTCATACACCGCCTGGTCCATGGCGATGACGGTGTCGGCCCACAGCACAAGCTCCGGGTCGACCTGTACGCCGCGGTGGGGTCTGAGGTCGTACCCTCGCTGCCGAGCCACTTCCACCATGACGGGATGGGCAGGCTCGCCGATGTGCCAGTCCCGTACGGCTGCGGCTCGGGTTTGGACAGTGTCCCCGCCATGGTGGGCAAGCACTGCAGCAGCCAAGGGGGCCCTGCAGTGTCCGCCCTTGCAGACCGTGAGT
Source organism: Kitasatospora sp. NPDC058170 (assembly GCF_042883905.1). Lineage (NCBI taxonomy): Bacteria > Bacillati > Actinomycetota > Actinomycetes > Kitasatosporales > Streptomycetaceae > Kitasatospora > Kitasatospora sp. NPDC058170. Next base: position 84,709 of record NZ_JBHVUV010000028.1, on the reverse strand, counting down.
ATCCGGTGCGGCTGCCAGCTCACGATGCCTTGACCCGCTCGACCTCAAACGCCAGGACTCCCAAGGCTTCCTTCTCGGGCGGAAAGATCGCGTGGATGGCGCGCAGCTGCTCGGCCTCGGTGGCGTGCGGATTGACGGCCTCGACCTTCTCGGTGCCGAACATCTCTTTGAAGGTCTGGTACTTGGCTACGCGAGTAACACGGGTAAGGCACTCCTCGCCTCGGCAGGTGAAGTTGAGCAGGTCCCCAGGGCGGATGCGCTTCATCGACTCGTAGGCGACTCGGATCTCGACGGTCTTGGACCCGTCGGCGATGAGGTCGAAGTACTGCTTGTAGATCTGCATGTTGCGAGGGCGGCCGTGGCCGCCGGTGGTCCGCGGATTCGGTCGGTGAGTGGTCATGAGCCGTTCCAGTTCGGTCGTGGTGTACGAGCGGAAGAAGTGCCGTGGATCCGACAGGAGGAGTTCCGCGGTGGCGTTGAGGGCCTGGAGGTAGTCCTCGGCGCTTCCCGGCCAGGCGGAGGGGTTGAGCAGCCAGCCAGAAGTAGTCTGGCCGGCCTGCTCCATCTCGGTGAGCAGGCTCTTGGAGAGCTTCCCGCCGTCGGGGGAGAGGATGAGCGGTGTGAAGACGCGAAGGGGTGCCACCGCAGGGGCACCGATGGCAGCGTGGGCACCGTCCACGAGCTGGCAGCCAAACGCCCAGTCGCCGCCCTTGATCATGACCTGGAGGACTCGGTCGTCCTGATAGCACCGTTCCTTGACCACGTTGCGGTACAGGGTGGAGAGATCGAGGTAGCCACCACCAAACGGGTCGATGTTCGCCTCGTGCGGCCCGTGGGTAAGGCAGGTCGAGGTGAACAGCGCGCCGCTGTCGTCCAGTTCCAGCAGGCGAGTGCGCTGCGCGTACTTCTCCGCCCAGCCGCACTGGGGGCAGGGTATGCGGATGTGTGCCGCGCCGTGGGCGGGGGAGAGCCACCAGCGGATGGCGTCGAGGTGGTCCAGGGTGCGGAGGAACTCGGCGCGATACTCGACGGTGTCCTGCTGGGCGGTGTAGGTGGTCACCTCGTAGGGAACGCCAGTGCGCTCGGCCATGGCGTCAAACAGAGGCGTGTAGTGCTCGGCGAGCAGTGCGTTGAGCCCGGGGGTGCTGAGCGTGTGCCAGTAGGTGCGCTGGTAGGTGTTGCCAGTCTGGGAGTCGGTCAAGGCTTCGCAGGGCGCGTTGTCCAGGGCAAAGAAAGTGACCTGGGCCTCGATGCCAAAGGCATCACGTGCCTCCTGCGCAGCCAGGAACGCCAGGCTCTGCACAAGGTGCGTACCGATGTGCGGGTGACCGTTGATCTGGGTGCCGACGACGAACTCGATGGCGTCCACGTCGCTGGCCAGGATGCGGGGCCGCAGGACGTCGATGGCCTCCTCAACTGCGTTCGCGAGCACGTTGTTTGGTGAGCGAAGTGCGGTGGTCCTCATCTGATCGTCCCCTCTGATCTTGGGCTGCGGTCGCTGTCCGCGCGGTGTCCGAGGTCGGCGTGCACCGTCTTGCCAAAGGCCTCGGCCGTTGCTCCCCAGTGACCACCCGTCATGGCGTTCACCAGGGCCAGACCGCGGTGGCGTTCATCGCAGGGACCCGCGCTGACCATGACCGATAGGACTCGGGAGCCATCCCGCACGGAGATGCGGACGGTGGTCGTGGTGATCCGCCGGACCTTGACCACCATGAAGGTCTGGCAGCCGGTCTTGACTGCGTTCCCGACGAGCTCGCTGACAATCAGCTCGGCGGCATCGATGAGCTCGTCCATGCCCCACTCCGGCAGTTTGCGACGTATCAGTCGCCTGGCTACTGCCGCTGACTCGGGCCGGTAGCGAAGGGCCACGGTCGTCGGACTGCGTGGCGGCGCCGGCGCCGGGGCGGTCACGAGGACACCTTGCGGGCAGCTCTGCGACGGCGTCCTTCCGCGAGTTGCGCGATCACCCGCGCCCGTCGCCGTGCGCGCTCGACGGTTGGTGCATGGATGGTGATCGGATTGAGGCTGATCACATGGAAGCGCTCGTCTGTCGGGATGTGCTGTGGCATTCCGCCCCCTTCCGCCCGAGTACCGTGTGGTGGCGCGGCTTAGACGGTAGGAGAGCCGCAAGCGGGGGCTCCACGAGCTTGCAGATACTTGCGGGACCTTCACTCCAAGGAGTTGATCGCCTCAGTGATCAGGAGACGTGCCTTCGCTCCGTAGACTGCTTGGTGTGCGAGCAGCGCAAAGGTCTGCTCGTACATTCGGATTTCGTACGGTTGCGTGATCGTGAGGTGTGCTGAGACCAGCTCGACGCTGGCCTGCACGTCATCGAAGATGAAGAACCCCTCGACCGGACGAAGTGCGGTGCGGTCGGCGTCCTGGGGGATGATCCCAAGGCTGACGGAGGGGAGTGCGCCGGCCCAGAGAAGATGGCCGAGCTGGCCGACCATCGTCCCGACATCGCCCAGGCGATAGCGCAGCACACTCTCCTCAAGGAGCACCGCAAAGCGGTGATTGCCCTCCTGCAGTACTCGCTGCTTCTCAAGACGCACCACAACGGCATCCGCGACGTCGTCGGGCAGGTTGCGCCTGGCACGAGCGGACTCAAGCAGCGCACGGATGTAGTCCGCGGTTTGCAGAGGGCCAGGGATCAACCAGGGGGAGTAGATGCGAAAGCGTTCGGTGCGCTCCCAGAGCGGTAGCACCGACTCCTGGACACGCCTGAGCCCAGAGCGCTCCAGCCGGCGCCACTCGACGTACATGCCTTCGATGCCCCGAGCAACGGCAATGAGGTCTTCGGCCTGCTCGGGTACACCACAGTGAACAGCCCACGCTCGAAGATCGGCATCAGTTGGAGTTGCGGTCCCGTGTTCGATGCGAGAGCACTTCGATTCGTGCCAGCCCGCCAAGCCGGCCAGCGCCCGTCCGGTCAGTCCAGTGTCTTTCCGGAGCTCACGAAGGCGCTGGCCAAGGGACTGCTTGGCCCTCTCAACGCTGGACGAAGGAGAGGTCGGTGACACGGGCGTGGATCAGTTCACCTTGTACTGGGCATGCGGCGTGGCGCGCTCCCAGACGGCTTCAAACGCCTGGGAGCAAAGCGCTACAACCGCAGAGTTCTCGATGATCTCCCGATCGACGACGTTACCGTCTCCTGAGAAGTGGATCACCAGGAGCCGGCGGTTGTCCAAGAGCCAGAAATCGTTCCCCGGCAGCGCCAGGTCGGTTGCCTGCCGGCGGGGGAGCCAGCGGACCTGCTCGCCGGCCGCGACGTTGGTGAAGGTGACGTCGTACTCAAAGCGAATGTAGTCGCTCACTGGCTCGGAGATGATCCGGGCCCGGCGAACAGTGACGCCCCGCTCGACCGTCTGAGCTATCACGTCCAGCCAAGGCCGCCACCAGGACGGGCGATCTTGTGGATCGTCCCGGTGGCCAGCCTGCCAGGCAATGAACATCGGGTCGTCGCGCATGTAGCCGTCACGCATCTCCAAGTGGAGCGCCGACTCCTGGCACTCCTCAAGAAGCTCCTTGAGCGTGGGCGTCTGGCCCACCGTTCACCTCCGGGAAGAACTGCATCATGCGCCTGGGGAACTCGACCACGTCCTCGTGGTCGGGCAGGTTGAGCTGCGACCGACGATCCTGGTCCGGGACCTTCCACCCCTGGATGAGGTAGTTGTCCGTCTCGTCGTCGTAGTACACGGTGGGCGAGTCACCGTCCGGGCTGTTGGGGTCCTTGCCAAGCATGTGCAGCGCCATGGTGGGCCCTCCTGCATGGGGTGGACGATCAGTGTGTTCGATCTTGCAGGACGCAGGGATCCGGCACCATGAGTTTGCGCGAACTTGCAGCAGGGGGCAGGGGGAGAAGCCGGTCGGCAGGCTCGAAGGCATGAGGCTTTGGCCTGGCCCTGGCGCGGGTTGGGAGCGGTGAGGCCGTACACGAGTATGGGTGGAAAGATGATGGGTTCACTCTTGTCGGCTGGTGACCTTCCAAGGCGATCAGCGTGAGTGCCATTGGTGCGCGAAGGCGAACAGCCCCTCCCTGGGATGGGAAGGGCTGCTGTCTTGCCGATCAAGAGGAGAGCACCGGGGTGCGGGGCGTCGTGCGGGGAGCGTGGCGGGGCGTCGTGCGGGGCGTCAGATCGTCGAGGCGTCGATCACGAAGCGGTAGCGCACGTCGCTCGCTAGTACCCGCTCGTAGGCCTCGTTGATCCGGTCGGCGCTGATCAGCTCGATCTCGGCGCCGATCCCGTGCGCGGCGCAGAAGTCCAGCATCTCCTGGGTCTCCGGCAGTCCGCCGATCATCGAACCGGCCAGTGACTTGCGGCCGGTGAGTAGCGCGTGCGCGTTCACCGAGACCGGCTTCTCCGGGGCGCCGACCTGGACCAGCGTCCCGTCGGTCTTCAGCAGGCCGAGGTAGGCGCTCAGGTCGAGATCGGCGGAGACGGTGTTGACGATCAGGTCGAAGGTGCCGGCCAGCTCGGTGAAGGTGGCCGGGTCCGAGGTGGCGCGGTAGTGGTGCCCGCCCAGCCGCAGGCCGTCCTCCCGCTTGCGCAGGGACTGGCTGAGCACGGTGACCTCGGCACCCTTGGCGCGGGCGATCTTCACGCCCATGTGGCCGAGCCCGCCGAGGCCGACGATCGCGACCTTCTTGCCCGGGCCGGCCCCCCAGTGGGTGAGCGGCGAGTACAGCGTGATCCCGGCGCAGAGCAGCGGCGCCGCGACGTCAAGTTCCAGCTCGTCCGGGATGCGCAGCGCGTACCCCTCGTCCACCACCAGCTGCGCGGAGTAGCCGCCGTAGGTGGGCTCGCCGTCCCGGCCGACGCCGTTGTAGGTGAACACCGCGCCCGGGGTGCCGGTGCAGTAGTTCTGCAGCCCGGCCCGGCAGTTGTCGCACTCGCGGCAGGAGTCGACGAAGCAGCCGACCCCGACCCGGTCGCCCACCGCCCAGCGGGTCACGCCCGGGCCGGTCTCGGCGACCACGCCGGCGATCTCGTGGCCCGGCACCATCGGGAAGATGCCGTCGCCCCAGTCCTCGCCGACCTGGTGGATGTCCGAGTGGCAGATGCCCGCGTACCGGACGTCGATCAGGATGTCGTGCTCGCCCAGCGCCCGGCGGGTGATGACGGTCTTCTCCAGCGGGGCCTTCGGCGCGGGGGCCGCGTACGCGGCGACGGTCCGCGCGCCGGTCGTGCTCGTCGTGCCGGCGGCGGCCGTGGCGCCCGCAGCGGCCGTGGTGCTCGTGGTGCTCGTCGCGACTGTCGTGGTGGTCGTGTTCGTCATGTGCTCAAGGCTGCGCCCGGCGGCGCGGGCCAACCAGACCCGGGATCAACGTACGCAGCGCGCCCGTACGTCCGCCGTGCGTACCACTGGCGGTATCACCTTCGCCCGGACGGGCGCCCGCATACTGCTGACATGGACCAGCGCACCGAACTCAGCGAGTTCCTCCGTTCCCGTCGTGCCCGGCTGCGGCCCGAGGACGTGGGCCTTCCGGACCACGGCAGCCGCCGCCGGGTCCCCGGGCTCCGCCGTGAGGAGCTCGCCATGCTGGCCGGAGTCAGCACGGCGTACTACACCCGCCTCGAACAGGGCCACGGCGAGAGCGTCTCGGCCGCCGTGCTGGACGCGATCTCCCGGGTCCTGCGGCTCACCCCCGCCGAGCGCGAGCACCTCGACCGGATCACCAAGCCCGCCCGGCGGCGGCCCGCCCGTGCCGCCGCCCGCCCGCAGCGGGTGCGGCCCGCCCTCCAGCAGCTGCTCGACGCGATGGAGGGCGTGCCCGCCTACGTGCTCGGGCGGCGGCTGGACATCATCGGCTGGAACCGGCTCGGCAACGCACTGGTCGGCGACTTCTCCGCGATGCCCGCCGAGCAGCGCAACATGGCCTGGCACGTCTTCCTCGACCCGGCGGCGCACGGGCTGTACGCCGACTGGGAGGGCAAGGCCACCGACGTGGTCGGCATCCTGCGGCTGGACGCCGGACGCGACCCGGACGACCCTCGGCTGGCCTCGCTGATCGGCGAACTCTCCCTGAAGAGCGAGGACTTCAGGCGACTCTGGGCCGCGCACGACATCCGGGACAAGGGGCACGGCACCAAGGAGCTGCACCACCCGGTGGTCGGCCGGCTGACCCTGCAGTACGAGACGCTGCGCCCGGCGGGCGACCTCGACCAGGTGCTGGTCACCTACCACGCGGAGCCGGGTTCGACCTCCGCCGAGTCGCTGCGCCTGCTGGCGAGCTGGGCCGCGACCGGCGAGCCGGGCGGCCGGGGCCGGACCGCCGGAGCCCCGGACGACTCCCCGCAGAGTCGCCCTGCCGTACCGGGGTCGTCCGCTCCAGGCCTGTCCGTACCGGGGTCGTCCGCTCCAGGTACCTCCACGCCTGGGTCGGCACGATAGGGGTCGACAACCGGCGAGTAGGGGTGCGACCCCTGTGTCCGCGACCGGTTCCGCGGCTTCGGGCGGCGGAAAGGATAGGTTGGACGGGAGCCAATACATGGTTGGACGTCGGCCAATGCATCCGATTGCCCAGCGTCCAATGGGGGTTCGGCCGGTACCGCCAGGCATAGGGGGCTGCATTCATTGCGTCCCTCCGGCGCCCCCGGCTAGGCTCCGGACTAGCCCGGTGAGAGGGCGAACAGCACGGGTTCCGGTCGCAGGGGCCCGCTGCTACGGGGTGAGATGCGATATCCGTCGTGCCAGTTTCCGGGGGCCACAGTGAGTTTCTTGATGTTCTCTTAGCATTTCCCCCGGTATTCCGGGGCGGGGGCGCGCCGGGCTCTTTCCGGCGTGCCGACAATTCCTTGCAGGGTGCTTCAAAGCAGGCACCCCCCGATGCCGTCAGAACCCGTCGATCTGTCGACCCGGCGGATTCCCGGCGTGCCCGGAAGCGGCCGGAAGCGGCGGGAACGGCTGCGGTAGGCGCGGCGGTAAGGCCCGTGTACCGGTCCGCCCGCCGCCCTGGGCGGGCGTTCCCGTTCACCACCCCGGATCCGCGGCCCCGGTGACGCCTCCCCAGGCGATCCGTTCCGCGTCGACCGGCGATATACCGGCTGAATTTCCGACGACCGCCACCACCGGACGCGGCCCCGTGCCCGTCCGGCCGGCGCCGACCCGATTTCACCGTGTCACACCACAGCTCGAGGGGGCCATCGATGACGAGGTCAGCAGCTTTTCCGTTAACGGCTTACCAGCGGGACATCTGGGCCGCCGATGCGCAGGCCGACAACCTGCCCCAGTTCAATGTGATCGCCCATGAACGGCTCGTCGGAAATCCGGACGTCGAAGCCCTGCGGGCCGCCCTGCTGCGCACGGTCGGACGCAACGACGCGCTCGGGCTGAGGATCGACGAGGTCGACGGAGCCCCCGTCCAGTGGACGGAGTCCGACCCGCCGGAGATCGAGCTGGTCGACCTCACCGCCGCCCCCGACCCCGCCGCCGCCTGCCGTGCCTGGATCGATGCCACGCTGCACCGGCCGATGCCCCTGCTGCGCAGCCCGCTGTTCGAGGCCACCCTGCTCAGGGAGACCGCCGACACCGTGCACATCGTCGCGAAGGCGCACCACATCGCGTCCGACGGCTTCGGCGTGAGCACCGTCCTGACCCAGGCCCGCGCGGACTACGACCGGGCGGCGGGCGCGGACGTCCCCGAGATCCCGGCACCCTCCTACCGGCGGTTCCAGGAGGAGGACGAGCGGTACCGGCAATCGGCCGAGTACGACCAGGACCGCGCCTTCTTCCGGCAGTACCTCGGCGGCGTCTCGCCCGCGCTCTTCACCCGGCGGGCCGCGCCCGGCGCCCGGCGGAGCGCCCGGCACTCCTTCCTCGTCGAGAGCGCCGACCTCGCGCGGATCCGGGCTGGCGGGAACTCCGTCTTCTCCTACGTCGCCGCGGCCTTCGGCGAGTACCTCAACCGGATCCACCGGGGCGACGAGGTCGTCCTCGGCGTGCCGTTCCTCAACCGGCGCACGGCCGACGAACAGCAGACGGTGGGCCAGTTCGCCAACACCCTGCCGCTGCGGGTCGCCGCCCAGGGCGACCGGCCGCTGCACGAGATCGCCGCCGGGATCACCGGGACGACCAGGAGGCTGAGGCCGCACGAGCGACTCGCCCTGGGCGACGTGCTGCGGGACGCGGGCCCGGGCGACGGCGGGCCCCGACGGCTCTTCGACGTCACGATCTCCTTTCTGAGCCTGCCGGGGGTGGAGAGCACCGGGGGCCTGTCCCGCGAGCGGACGGGGTACGCGCCCGCCCACGAACAGGACGCGCTGGCGGTCCTCGTCGTCCACTTCCGAGGCTCCGACCAGGTGCGGGTGGACCTGAACCACGCCTGCGACGTCTTCGACGAGGACTTCCCGATCGAGGCGGTGGCCGGGCACATCCGGTCGCTGATCAGGAACGGTCTCGACCGGCCGGACCTCCCGGCCCGCGAGCTCGCGCTGCTCACCGCCGCGGAGCGCGCGGCCGTGCTCCAGGGCGGTCTGGGCCCGGAGGTGGCGTACGCCTCCGACGCGACGCTGTCCGGCCTCTTCGAGGAGCAGGCCCGGCGTACCCCCGAGCGGACCGCGGTCATCGGGAGCGGCGCGGACGGGGAGCTGACCTACGCCGAGCTGGACGCCCGGGCCAACCAGGTCGCGAGGGCGCTGCGCGCGGCCGGGGTCGGCCCCGACGACCGGGTGGCCGTCCTGCTGGAGCGCAGCCCGCAGCTGCTCTGCGCACTCCTGGGCGTGCTGAAGTCCGGCGGTGCGTACGTCCCGGTGGACCCGGGGTACCCGCAGGAGCGCATCGCCTTCCTGCTCGCCGACAGCCGCGCGAAGGCCGTCCTGGTCGACCGCTCCTCGGTCGGCGCCCCGCCCGTCCCCGAGGGGACGCGGGTGCTCGGCATCGACGAGCTGCTGCACGGCCCGGACACGGCGCCGGAGCCGCTCGCCGGGGCCGGCGACCTCGCCTACGTCATCTACACCTCCGGCTCGACCGGCAAGCCCAAGGGCGCCATGGTCGAGCACCGCTCCGTGGTGAACCGGCTGGCGTGGATGCAGCGCCGCTACCCGATCGGCGCCTCCGACGTCATCCTGCAGAAGACGCCGACCTCCTTCGACGTCTCCGTCTGGGAGCTGTTCTGGTGGGCCGTCGAGGGCGCGACCGTGGCGCTGCTGCCCGCGGACGGCCACAAGGACCCCCGGGAGATCCTGCGCAGCATCACCGACCGGCGGGTCACCGTGCTGCACTTCGTCCCCTCGATGCTGGGCCCCTTCCTCGACCTGCTGGAGGAGTCGCCCGAACTGCGCGGCGGCACCGAAGGCCTGCGGTTCGTCTTCTGCAGCGGCGAGGCCCTGCCGCCGGCCCGGGTGGACCAGTTCAACCGGGTCTTCGCCGGCCCGGCCGCCGCGCCGAGGCTGGTGAACCTCTACGGCCCCACCGAGGCCACCGTCGACGTGTCCTGGTTCGACTGCCCCGCCGACCCCGCCCGGCCGGTGGCGCGGGTGCCGATCGGGCGCCCCATCGACAACCTCCGGCTGTACGTCCTCGACCCGCAGGGCGAGCCCCAACCCGCAGGCTTCCCCGGTGAGTTGTGCATCGGCGGGGTCGGGGTGGCCCGCGGCTACCTGGACCGGCCGGACCTCACCCGCGCGAGCTTCGGCGACGACCCCTTCACACCCGGCGGCCGGCTCTACCACACCGGCGACCTGGCCCGCTGGCTCGCCGACGGCACCCTGGAGTACCTGGGCCGGATCGACGACCAGGTGAAGATCCGCGGCAACCGGATCGAGCCGGGGGAGGTGCAGAGCCGCCTGTCGGCGGTACCGGGCGTGCGCGCCGCGGCGGTGGTCGACCGGACGTCGGAGACCCGCGGGACGCACCTCGTCGGGTACTACGTGGCGGACGAGGCCATCGACCCGGTGGACCTCCGCACGCACCTGTCCAGGACGCTGCCGGAGTTCGCCGTCCCGGCGCACTTCGTCCGGATCGACCGGCTGCCGCTGACACCCAACGGCAAGCTGGACCGCCGGGCGCTTCCCGCCCCGCCGCCCGAGAGCGGCCGGGCGCCGGCCGCGGCCCCGCGCGACGGCGTCGAGGCGGTGCTGGCGGCGGTGTGGGCGCAGGTCCTCCAGGTGGAGTCGGTCGGCGTGCACGAGAGCTTCTACGCCCTGGGCGGGGACTCGCTGCTGATGCTGCGGGTCCGGGCCGTGGCCGAGCGGCTCGGGGTGCACTTCTCGCTCAACGACCTGGCGCAGAACCCGACGGTGGCGGCGCTGGCCGCCCGCTCCCGCGCCCACCCGGCCGGCGGCGCCGAGAAGGCCGTCGCCCCCTGGGAGCTGCTCGCCGACGCCGACCGCGCCGTCCTGTGCGGCACCGCCGGCATCGAGGACGCCTTCCCGCTGACCCGGCTGCAACTGGGCCTGATCTACCACAGCCTGCGGCACGACCGCTCGGCGACGTACCACGACGTGTTCCGGTACACGCTGGCGATGGCGTGGGACGAGGACGCCTTCCGCGGGGCGTTCGACGCGCTGGTCGCACGGCATCCCGCGCTGCGCTCCTCGATGGACCTCGGGGGCTGCTCGGAGCCGGTCCAGATCGTGCACTCCGCCGCGTACGGCGGCCTGGAGATCGTGGACCAGCGGGCGGTTCCGGCCGCCGAGGGCGAGGCCGAGCTCCTCCGGCACGTCGAGGAACGGCGCTACCACCGCTACGACTTCAAGCAGGCGCCGCTCTACCTGCTGCGGGTGTACGTGCGGGCGTCGGGTGTCGAGGCGGTGCTGAGCTTCCACCACGCGCTCCTCGACGGCGGCAGCGTCGCCAACCTGGTCCGCGAACTGCTGCAGGACTACCTGCACGCCCTCGGAGCCGGCATCGACGCGGTGGCCGACGGGGCCGTCCCCTCGCCCGCCAACCACGTCCGCGACGAGCGGCGGGCACTGGACTCGCAGACCGCCGGCGCGTACTGGCGGGGGGTGCTGGAGGGGGCCGAAACCCTGCGCCTGGAGAACGTCAGGCCCGCCGAACCGCCCACCGCGACCGCCCCGGCCGCCCACCGGCTCGACCTGCCCCGCGAACTGGGCGGCCGGATCAGGGCGTTCACCCAGGAGCACGCCCTGCCGGTGAAGTCCGTCCTGCTCGCGGCCCACTGCCTGACCCTGCGGCTGCTCTCCGGACAGGACGAGGTCAGCACCGGCCTGGTCACCCACGGCCGGGCCGAACAGGACGGCGCGGAACGCACCTTGGGCCTGTTCCTGAACACCGTCCCGGTGCGGATCGGGTACGCGCCGCGGACCTGGCTGCAGGAGGCCCGGGAGGCCTTCCGCACGGAGCAGGACGGCTACGCCCACCGGCACTACCCGCTCAGCGCCATCCAGAAGGACCGCGGCGGCGACGCCCCGGTCGAGACCGCCTTCAACTTCATCCACTTCCACGTCATGGCACCCGTCCTCCAACTCCCGGGAGTGGAGCTGAAGTCGGTGCAGACCTGGGAGGAGACCAACTTCCGGCTGATGGTCAACGCGATGGTCGACCCGGTCGACCACGGCATCCAGCTCCGGATCGACGCCGACAGCCGGACCACCAGCCCCACCCAGACCGACCTCTACGCGCAGGCCTACGTCCGGATCCTCGGGCGCCTCGTCGACCACCCCCACGAGGAGGCCGACTTCGGCTTCCTCAGCCCCGAGTACCGGCACCCCGAGTACCGGCACCCCGAGTACCGGCACCCCGAGTACCGGCACCCCGAGTCGACGGCCGCTGAGCAACCTGTCGAGCAGCCCGACGTGGTGACCCGCTTCGACCGGCAGGTCGACGCCACCCCCGAGGCCGTGGCCGTCGCGCACGGCCCCAGGCGCTGGACGTACCGCGAGCTCGGCCGGGCCGCCGACCAGGTGGCACACCGCCTGATCACCGAAGGCGCCCGACCGGGCGCCCGGATCGCCGTCGCGATGGACCGCTCGCCCGAGACCGTCGCCGTGATCCTCGGCGTCGCCAAGGCGGGAGGCGCCTGCGTCCCGCTGGACACCGGCTACCCGCGCGAACGCCTGACGGCGATGCTGGAGACGGCCCGCCCGTTCCGGGTGATCGCCGGCGCCCGGCACGCCGACCTGGTCGAGGACCGGTCCGTCCTGCTGCCCGCCGAGTCGCTCTGCGCGTTCGAGGACGCCCCGCCGCGCCCCGGGGTGCGGATCGCGCCCGGGAGCACCGCGTACATCCTCTTCACCTCCGGCTCCACCGGCCGCCCGAAGGCGGTCACGATGCCGCACCGCGCGCTGGCCAACCTGATCTCCTGGCAGCTCGGGGTGCCCAGCGGCGCGGTCACCGGCCCGACCCTGCAGTTCGCGCCCCTCGGCTTCGACGTCGCCTTCCAGGAGATCTTCTCCACCCTCTGCACCGGCGCCACCCTGCAGCTCGTCGGCGAGGCGGAGCGGCCCGACTCCGCGGCACTGCTGCGCCTGCTCGACGAGCAGGGCGTGGAACGCGTCTTCCTCCCCTACGTGGCACTCCAGCAGCTCGCCGAGACGGCGGCGGCGCTCGGGCTCGTCCCGCGCCGCCTGCGCGTGCTGATCTCCGCCGGCGAACAGCTCAGGGTCACCGAGGAGATCCGCCGCCTGTGCGCCGCACTGCCGGGGGCCCTCCTGGAGAACCAGTACGGCCCCACCGAGACGCACGTCGTCACGCGTTTCACCATGACGGGGGAGCCGGACGCCTTCCCCGCGCTCCCGCCCATCGGCACCGCGATCGACGGCGCCGAGGTGCTCGTCCTGGACTCCCGGATGCGCCAGGTGCCGCCGGGCGTCACCGGGGAGATCCACCTCGGCGGGAGCTGCCTCGCCGACGGGTACGAGGGCCAGGCCGAGCTGACCGACGAGCGCTTCGTCCCGCACCCCTACCGGCCGACTCCGGAGCGGCTCTACCGCACGGGCGACCTCGGCTACCGGCTGCCGGGCGGCGAGGTGGTCTGCCTCGGCCGCGCGGACTCGCAGGTGAAGGTCCGGGGGTTCCGCGTCGAACCCGCAGAGGTCGAACTCGCGATAGCCGCGGCCCCCACCGCCCACCGGGCCCTGCGCGAGGTGGCGGTGGTGGCCCGCCGCCGCGGGCCCGAGTCCTTCCTCGCCGCCTACCTGGTCGGCGAGCCGGCCGAGGCGGACCTGGAGGCGATGAAGCGGCACCTGCGGACCGTCCTGCCCGACTACATGCTCCCCGCGCACTTCGAGTGGCTGCCGGGCCTGCCGCTCACCCCCAGCGGCAAGCGGGACGACGCGGCCCTGCGGCGGTTGCCGCTCGTCCAGACGGCGGCCGCCGCCTTCACCCCGCCCGCCGACGCGTACGAGCAGGGCCTGGTGGAGATCGCCGCCGAGCTCCTGCAGCAGCCGGTCCTCGGGGTGCACGACAACCTCTTCGACCTGGGGGCCAGCTCGCTCACCGCGATGCGGCTCGTCGTGCGGATCGAACAGCGCTTCGGCCGGGCCGTCCCGCTGTCCGCCCTGATCGCCGCACCGACCGTCGCCGACCTGGCGCAGCGCCTGCGCTCCGCCGACACGGCGCCGGCGGCCTTCGACCCGCTCGTGGCGCTGCGCAGCAGCGGTTCGCGCCCGCCGCTCTTCCTCGCCCACCCCACCGGCGGCAACGTGGTCTGCTACGTCCCGCTGGCCAGGCACCTGTCGCCGGAGCAGCCGCTGTACGGACTGCAGGCCGCCGGCGGCGAGGCCGGCAGCGAACCGCTGAGGACCGTCCCCGCGCTCGCCCGCAGCTACGTCGAGGCGCTGCGCCGGGTGCAGCCGCACGGCCCCTACTCCCTCGGCGGCTGGTCGTTCGGCGGGATCGTGGCCTTCGAGATGGCCTGTCAGCTCAAGCGGTCCGGCGAGGAGGTCTCGCACCTCATCATGATCGACTCGATCGCGCTGGGCCCCGACGGAGGCCGACTGGTCGGCGGCAAGTCCCTGCTCACCTGGTTCTTCTGGGAGATGCTCTGGCTCGGCGGCGGCAGCGACGTCCCGGCCGAGGACTTCCGGGAGTTCGACACCGAGGAGGAGACCTTCGCGCACATCGCCCAACTCGCGATCCGCACCGGCCTCCTCAAGCCGGGCGACTCGGACGCCGCGCTGCGCCGGCTCTTCGACGTCTTCCAGGCCAACTGGGAGGCCCTGGTCGGCAACCGCCCGGACACCATCGACCAGGACATCACCGTGATCCGCGCCGAGGGCTCACTGCCCGAGCTGCTGAAGCCGGTGCACGACATCGCCGGCAGCCAGTACCGCGACCCGACGAACGGCTGGCAGCGCCTCACCACCGGCCGCATCGAGACGGTCTCCGTTCCCGGCGACCACATCCAGGTCGTCGAGGAGCCGTACGTCCAGGACATCGCCGCGGCCATCACCGCGGTGCTGCGCACCGACCGGGCCGATCGGCCCACCGATTCCGGGGAGAACTGACATGACTGGAAAGCGTCCGCTGAAGGCCCTCGTCATCGGGGCCGGGATCGGCGGTCTGACCGCCGCCGTGGCGCTGCGCCGGGCGGGACTGGACGTCGAGGTGTACGAGCGGGCCGGCGAGCTCCTCCCCGCGGGCTTCGGCATCTCGGTCGGGAGCAACGCGATGGTGGCGCTGCGCACCCTGGGGATCGACCTCGGACTCGACAGCCTGGGACAGGGCGTCGAGCACATCGAGATCATGCACCCCGACGGCCGAAGGCTCTTCGCGCTGCCGCACAAGAAGATCGACCAGGTGCTCAACAACGTCTCCAGCGTGTGCCTGTACCGCGGCGACCTCCAGGCCGCACTCCTCGACGCGGCGGGAGACTGCCCGATCACGCTCGGAGCCGTCGCCACCCGCTACGAGCGGGACGGCGACGGGGTCCGGGTGCACTTCGAGGACGGCCGCGAGGCCCGCGGCGACGTGCTCGTCGGTGCCGACGGGATCCACTCGGTGGTGCGGCGCCAGCTGACCGGTGCCACCGAGGGCGAGCCGCGCTACAGCGGCTTCATCGCCTGGATGGCCGTCACCCCGTACTCCCACCCGCGGATGGTCACGGGGTACAGCGGCCACTACTGGGGCGCCGGCAAGCGCTTCGGCATCCACGACATCGGCCACGGGCGCACCTACTGGTGGGCGACCCAGAACATGCCGGCCGAGACCGCCCGCACCTGGGTCGGCGGCAAGGGCGGCAAGGAGGAGCTCGCCCGCTCCTACGCGGGCTGGGCCGACGAGGTCGGCAAGGCGATCCGGGTCACGCCCGAGCAGGACATCATGGCCGTGGCCGTGCAGGACCGCCCCTTCCTGCAGCAGTGGGGCGACGGTCCGGTCACCCTGCTCGGCGACGCCGCCCACCCGATGCTGCCCAGCCTCGCCCAGGGCGGCAGCTCGGCGATGGAGGACGCGGTGGTCCTGGCCCAGAGCCTGGCCTCGGCGGACGATCCGTCACGGGCCCTGCGCCGCTACGAGGACGCCCGGCGGGAACGCACCAAGTGGCTGGTCGACACCTCGCGCCAGATGGCCGGGATGGAGCAGCTGGAGGGCGCCCTCCCCAGGCTGCTCCGCAACGCCTACCTGCGGGTGGCGCCGAGCTCGCTGCTCGCGCTCACGATGAAGAAGGCGCTGGCCTACCCCGGCGTCCCGGCCGGCACGGCCCCCGCCGCACACCTCGTCCAGCGCTGAGACCGGCCTGGCGAACGCACGACAGTCGTGACAGCCGAGATATCCGAGATATCCGAGACAACCGCGAGAAGTAGAGGGAGAACCCCATGACCGACAGCGCCACCGACTCCAAGAACGTCGTCCTGCGGTACCTGCGCGCACTCCGCGAGCGCGACATCCCCACCGTGCTGGAGGTCCTCGCCGAGGACGTCGAGTACTGGATAGCCGGGGACCTCCCGATCTCGGGCACCTGGACCGGCCGGGACAAGGTCCTGACCGGCTTCTTCACCGAGATGACGGCCCTGCTGGACCCGGAGGCGGAGTACACCATCGACGTCCGCAACGTGATCGCCGAGGCGGGCCACGTGGTGATCGAGTGCGTGTCGAGCTCCGTCACCAGGCAGGGCACGCCGTTCGACAACCCCATCGTCGCGGTCTTCACCCTCGGCGGCGGCCGGATCACGGGCATGCGCGAGTACTTCGACACGCAGAACTTCGCGCGGGCGATCGGCGCGGAGCCCGCCGCCCGGGAGAACGCGGCCTGAGCCGCGGGTGGCGTCCGGACCCGGCCGCCCGGGTCCGGACGCCACCCGTCCGCCGCCCACCCGTCCGTCGCCACCCCGTCCGGAGCCGCCGGACGGGGTGACGGCGGACGGGTGACGGCGCCCGCTCAACGGCTCAGCGGAAGCAGTAGGAGTCCGAGGAGGCGTCGCCGCCCGCCAGGTGGGTCTGATGCACCCGCAGACCGCGGAAGTCCTCCCCGTGCGGGAAGAACCGCGGGTCCACCGCGAGCCCGCCCTCCTCGGTGTCGGCGTCCAGCTTGATGATCCACGGCTCGATGCCGTCCGGGTAGAACTGGTCGTCCCAGGCGCCGTACAGCGAGTTGGTGAGGTAGAGCCGCCGCCCGTCCCGGCTGATCTCGACCATCTGCGGCGCGCCGCTCAGCGGGCGGCCCGGCTCGGCCGGGTGCGGCGTCTTCGCCGCGACCCCGCCCAGGCGCACCGAGCCGGCCAGCCGCGGGTGGAACGGGTCCTGCACGTCGTACTGGAACAGCTCACCGGTGCCCCAGGCGGAGACGTACAGCCAGCGGTCGTCCACCGACAGGTTGATGTCGGTCACCAGCGGCGGCACCGCGCCGAACGGCTGCAGCGCGGGCGGCAGGTCCTCGGCCTTGGCCGGTTCGGCCGGTATCTCGATCACCTTGCGCGCGGTGAACGCCGGACCCTCCCGGTACCAGAGCCAGACCGAGGAGGAGAGGTCCTCGACGTTCGCCACCACGCCGACGAACCCCCACTCCGCCTGCGGATCGTGCGCCGGGCGCAGCTCCAGCACCATCTGGTACTGGTCCCCGAGGTCGATCCGCTGCAGGTGCCGGCCCGAGTCCAGCTCCCAGAAGTGCAGCGCGTGACCGTACTTGCGGCCCAGCAGCAGCTCCGGCACCACCCCGTCCTCGACCATCCAGGGCGTCCCCCACTCGCTGGTGACGCCCACGTTGCTCCCCAGGTGCCACCACACGTCGTAGGCGAAGTGCTGCGGCCCGCGCTCCGTCTCCCAGGCCCGCAGCACGTCGAAGGTGGTGTGGTCGAGCAGCGCCACCCCGCCGGGCCCGTCCCCGTCCGCCGCGCCGAGGCAGGACAGGAAGACCCCGTCCGGCCCGCAGTGCAGCGTGTGCGGGCGCGAGTACCCCGCCCGGGCCGCCAGCTCCTCGGCCGCGACCGTCTTCACCAGCCGCGGGCGCACCGGATCCGGCCTGGTGTCCATCACGTGCAGCCGCGACGAGCGCAGCCCCGGCAGCAGCAGGTAGCGCCGCTCCGGGTTCTCGTGGCAGGCGTGCGCGAGCGCGCTGGAGCAGGCGTTCCAGCCGAAGTGGTGGAGTTCGTCGCCGAGCGTCGGCAGCTCGGCGAAGTTCAGCACCCGCCCGTAGTCGGGGGATTGCGGATCGACGTCGACGGTGAGCAGCGCGTCCGGCCGCTGCGCCGACCGGTCGAACCCGGCGACGTAGGCCAGCTTCTCCGGCGGCGCCGCGATCGCCTCGGAGGGGGAGCGGTAGAGCGACGGATCGGTGTGCCGCGGGTGGTGGTCCGTGGTCATGTGATTCCTCAACTCGCCTTTTACGTCAGGGGAGTGGCAGTGGTTCCGGTAGCGTTCCACAGGATCACGGGCGCACAGCAGGCGCACCGGGAGCGGGCGGGGGGTCGCACGCCCGCCCCGCCGGAGGGCCGCGAACGCATGGCGGGCATCACACCCCGCCCGCCCCGCCGAAGCCCGGGCGGCGGCCGCCCAGCCAGTACAGTCGGCCCGTGGAGTTCCGAACCGACATCCTGGGCGCCCCCTACGAGGCCGCCGAGCTGACGCTCGCCCCCGACGAGGAGGGCGCCGTCAGCGCCACCCTCGTCCGCCGACTCGTCCCCGGCAGCACCCGCGCCGTCCTGTACGTGCACGGCTACGTGGACTACTTCTTCCAGACGCACCTGGCGGACCACTTCGCCGGGCTCGGCTACTCCTTCTACGCCCTCGACCTGCGCAAGTACGGCCGCTCGCTGCGCCCGCACCAGTCGCCGAACTTCGTCCGCGACCTCGCCGCCTACGACGAGGAGCTGGACGAGGCCGTCCGGATCATCCGCGAGGTCGACGGGCACACCCAACTGCTGGTCAACGGCCACTCCACCGGCGGTCTGGTCACCGCCCTGTGGACCGCCCGCCGGGCCGGACGCGGCGTGGTCGACGGGCTGTTCCTCAACAGCCCGTTCCTCTCGCTGCCGGCCGCGGCCCCGGTGCGGGCCATCGGCGCGCCCGCCGTGGAGGCCATCGGCCGCCTCGCCGCCACCCGCAAGCTGCCCTCCACGCTCAACCCGCACTACGTGCACAGCCTGCACCGCGACCACCGCGGCAGCTGGGACTTCGACCTGAGGCTCAAGCCGGCCGAGGGCTTCCCGCTGTACGCCGGCTGGCTGGCCGCCATCCAGCGCGGGCAGCGCCAGGTCCGCCGCGGCCTCGGCATCGACTGCCCGGTGCTGCTGATGGCCTCCACCTCCTCCATCGCCACCACCAAGTGGCAGGCCGCCCTGCACCACGCCGACGCGGTGCTGCGCGCCGACGACATCGCCGCGCTCGCGCCGCGCCTGGGCGGGCACGTCACCACCGTCCGGATCGAGGGCGGGATGCACGACCTCGTGCTGTCCGGGGAGTCGGCGCGCGCCCAGCTGTTCGAGGAGCTCGACCGGTGGCTCGGCGCCTACCTGCCGGTGACCGCGTGACCTCCTCGGCGTCCGGTGCCTCCGGGGCTTCCGGTGCCTCCGGGGTCGGGAACGGCGGGGGCCCGGGAGAGCCCGTAGAGCCGGAGCCGGTGCCGGTCGGGCGGCGGACCGACCTCGGGTGGGCGAAGCTGATGCCCGACATCGACCGCGACGGCGGCTGGCTGCTCACCCTGGACGACACCCCGCAGTCCTACGTCGACCTCGCCGACCCGACCCACCTCGAATTCGAGTACACCCAGCGGATCGGCCACCTGGCCGACGCCCTCGCCCCGGCCGGGCGGCCGCTCGACGCCCTGCACCTCGGTGGCGGCGCGCTCACCGTCCCGCGCTACCTGGCCGCCACCCGGCCGGGCTCGCGGCAGCACGTGGTCGAGGTCGACGGGCCGCTGCTCGCGCTGATCGAGGAGCACCTGCCCTGGCGGGTGCCGGGCGCGGACATCACCACCGAGGTCGCCGACGCCCGCGCCGCCCTCGCCGCGGTGCCCGCCGGATCGCTCGACCTGGTCGTCGCCGACGTCTTCCACGGCTCGCGCACCCCCGCCCACCTGACCTCCACCGAGTTCCTCACGCTCGCAGCCGCCGCCCTGCGGCCCGGCGGCTGCTACGCGGCCAACCTCGCCGACGGCCCGCCGCTGGCCTTCGCCCGCGCCCAGGCGGCGACGCTGCGCGCGGTCTTCCCCGAGACGTGCCTGATCGCCGAAGCCCCGGTGCTGCGCGGCCGCCGCTACGGCAACATCCTGCTGGTGGGCTCCGCCCGCCCGCTCCCGGTGGCGGACCTGAGCCGCCGGCTGGCCGCCGACATCTTCCCGGCCCGGCTGACCGAGGGCCCGGACCTGGCCGCCCTGGTCGGCCGCACCCCTCCGGTCACGGACGCCTCGGCCACCGACTCCCCGCCCCCGCCGGACGGCGCCTTCAGCATCGGCTGAGGCCCGAGGTCCGAGGTCCGAGGCCCGAGGCCCGAGGCCTGAGCCGGTGGCCTGCGGCCCTCCGGTCTCCGGAGGGCACCCGACCGAAGGCCCCCCGGCCCCGCCCGCCGATGGTCGACACGGTGGGCGCGGCGGGTGCCGGGACGTGTGCGATCGGCCCTCGGGGTGGAAGACCCGCCACAGCTGCCGCCCGGCCGGTTCCGGGTGATGATGGCTGTAGGGATGCCGGTAGGCACCCGGGAAGGGGCGCATTTCATGGCGAACCTTGATGGGCTGACCCTGCAGGTCCAACCGGCCCCCGACCTCGATCCGGAGGACCTGGCAGACCTCGCGAGCCTGCTGCGCGCCGAACTGCTCGACGAGGTCGACGTGGCCGCGGCCGATCCGGTCGACGCGGCCTCGGCGCCCGACAACGCCAAGGGGCTGGCGACCTTGGCCGGCTGGCTGGTCGTGCAGTTCGGAACACTCGACACGCTGCGCGCGGTGGTCGGCGCGGTCAGGAGCTGGGCCGGACGGACCAATCGTGCCGTGGAAGTCACGTACGGCGGCGACGTCTTGAAGCTCTCCGGGGTGACCTCGGAGCAACAGGAAAAGATCATCGATGACTGGCTCGCCCGTCACACGGCCATCGCCTGAGCTGCCCGCCGAGCACCGGTTCGCCCTGGTGGTGGCAACCACCCGCTACGCCGACGAGTCGCTGCGCGAGTTGCGGGCGCCGGCCCACGACGCGGACGAGTTGAGCGCGGTCCTGGCCGATCCGCAGGTCGGCGCGTTCACGGTCAAGCGGGTGATCGACCGGTCCGCCCAGGAGGTGCGTCTGGCCCTGGAGGAGTTCCTGACCGGACGCGATCCCGAGGACCTGCTGCTGGTGTATCTGTCCTGCCACGGGCTCGTGGACGTCCGCCGCCGACTGTACTTCGCCGCCACGGACACCCGGAAGTCCCGGATGGCGGCCACCGGGGTCGAGTCGCAGTGGCTGCTGGACCTTCTGGAGGACTGCCGGGCCCGGCGACTGGTGGTCATCCTGGACTGCTGCTTCAGCGGCGCCTTCGCCCCGGGCATCAAGGGGGAGGCCGACCTGGGGCTCGGCGAACGGTTCCACGGCCAGGGCCGCGGACGGGTGGTCCTGACCGCGTCGCGGGCCAGCGAGTACTCCTTCGAGGGCGAGCCGTTACCCGGATCGGTCCTGCCGGGCTCGGTGTTCACCAGCGCCCTGGTCGACGGCATCCGCAGCGGCGCGGCCGACGGCGACAACGACGGCTACATCTCGGTCGACGATGCCTACACCTACGCCTTCGACCAGGTGCGGACGCTCGGAAGCCGGCAGACCCCGCAGCGGTGGCTCTACGGAGCCGAGGGCAAGATCCTGCTCGCCCGCAGCCCGGCCGGCATAGCCGTGGTTCCCGTCGACCTGCCCGAAGCGCTGCGCAGCGGGCTGGACAGCCCCCACCCCGCCATCCGTCTCGGCGCCGTGGCCGCCCTGGGCGAATGGCTCACCGGGGACGACCCGGCCAGGGCGCTGACGGCACGGCAGACCCTGGAGCAGGTCGCCGACTCGGACATCCACCAGGTGGCCGCGGCGGCCACCGCCCTGCTGGCGGCCGGGACGGTCGACGGCCCGCTCCCCGACGCCCCTGCGCCTGACGCCCCTACGCCGGACGTTCCTACGCCGGACGTTCCTGCGTCTGACACTCCTGTGCCTGACGTTCCCGCGCCGGACGACCTACCGGCGGAGGTCGAGGCCGCAGCGGAAACCGCCGCGCACGACACGGCCCCGCACGACGCGGCCGCGCACGACCTCCCGTCGGTGGAGCCGCCCTCGGCCGGGGGAGCGGTCGCGCCAGCATCGCCCGCCGGCGTCCCGGACGCGGACGTCCGGCCCGCGGACACCGCCGGTGCGGGCCGCCCTCCCGACCACCCCGGGACGGGTCGGCCCTCGCGGTCGCTGATGCCGCGCGGACGCAGGGCCCGAGCCCTTCTCGCGGGAGTCCTCGCGCTGGTCGTGGGCGCGGTGGTCGTGGTGGTCCTCACCAGCCGGTCCGGATCCCCGCCCCCGACGGCGGCGCAGAGCACCCAGCAGTCCCAGGCCGCCTCGCAGTCCCAGACGACTCCGCAGGCGGATCCCGCCGCCAAGGTCGCCGCCGACCCGGCCCTGGCCGCACTTGTCCCGGCCGGCCTGAAGGCGAGCGGCAAGCTCGCCGTGGCCTCCGACGCGTCCTACGCGCCGAACGAGTTCAAGGACGCCCAGGGCAACATCGTCGGAATGGACGCCGATCTCGCTGTCGCCATCGCCCGGAAGCTGGGGCTGACGGCCGAGGTTCAGAACGTCGGCTTCACCGAGATCGTCCCGGGCATCACCACGAACGCCTACCAGCTGGGCCTGAGCTCCTTCACCGACACCAAGGAGCGTGAGCAGACCGTCGACATGGTGACCTACTTCTCGGCGGGCACGGGCATGGCGGTCAAGAGCGGCAACCCCGACAAGATCGACCCGAACGACCTCTGCGGCAAGAAGGTCGCCGTCCAGAACGGCACCACCCAGGCCGACAGCATCAAGGACGTGATCAATCCGGCCTGCGTCAAGGCCGGCAAGCCCGCCATCCCGAACGACGGCGACAAGTTCGACCAGCAGACCGATGTCACGGCGGCCGTCGTCTCGGGCCAGGACCAGGTGATGCTGGCGGACTCGCCGGTCGTCGCCTACGAGGTCAAGGAGACCGGCGGCGGGCTGCAGAAGATCGGGGCGACCACCGACACCGCCCCCTACGGGATCGTGGTCGCCAAGGGATCGCCGCTGACCAAGGCCGTGCAGGGCGCGGTCCAGTCGCTGATGGCCGATGGCACGTACCAGGCGATCCTGGCGAAGTGGGGCGTCGAGGACGGCGCCATCGGCACCTCCGTCATCAACGGTGCCCCCAGTTGAGCCGCCCCCGACCACCCGGCCACCGGGCCGCCCGACGGCGCGTCGGACCGGCGCGCGCCGTCTTCGCGCGCCCCGGGTGTCAGAATCGGCGGGTCCGTGCCGGGGATCATGTCCGAGGGAGCGAGCAATGAGCAGCGGGGAGCGGCCGGAGCTGGAGGCGGTACCGGAGACGGCTCTGTGGACGCTGTACCAGCGCGCTGTGGAGGCCCGCCGTCCGGACGCGGTACTGCACGATCCCAAGGCGGTCGAGCTGGTCGACCGGATCGACTACCCGTTCGCCGACCGGTTCGGCACCAGCGGCACGCAGGCCCAGCTGCAGGCGCTGCGGACGGCCTGCTTCGACCGCGAGGTGGCGGACTTCCTGGCCCGGGAGCCGCGCGGCACCGTCGTCTGCCTGGGGGAGGGGCTGGAGACCCAGTACTGGCGGGTCGACAACGGGCGGGCCCGGTGGCTCACCGTGGACCTGCCCGAACCGGTGGCGCTGCGCGAGAAGCTGCTGCCGCCCGGCCCGCGCCAGCGCTACCTGGCCGCCGACGCCACCGACCTCGGATGGGCCGACGAGGTGGACCCCGAGCGCGCGGTACTCATCACCGCACAAGGCCTGTTGATGTACCTTCCGCCGGCCCGGGTGCGGGCCCTGATCGCGGGCTGTGCCGAGCGCTTCCCGGGGGGCTCGCTGGTGCTGGACGCCGTGCCGCACTGGTTCGGCCGGCTGACCCGGAGCGGCAGGATGCGCACCCACGGCTACCAGGCGCCGCCGATGCCCTGGGCGATGGACGCGGACGAGCGGGACAAGCTCCGCACCGCCGGCCCGGCGGTGGTCGCGGTGCGGGACGTCCGGCCGACCGGAGGACGCGGGCTGGTCGGCGCCCTGCTGCCACTCGCCCTCACCGTCCCGCCGCTGGCCACCCGCCGGCCCTCCGTCACCGTCCTGGAGTTCGCCCAGCGGCCTCAGCGGTCGTAGCCGGTGGGATGAGAGGTTAGTTTCGTTCAAGTGATCGCCACTTCGTATGTGGCCGCTACCGTCGCTGTCGAGGGACGGTTTTCCAGACACCACACCTAGGTACAGGGCGAGAACTCCCCCACCTGGCCCGGAACATGCATCCCAGAGCCAGGGATGAAACGCTTCTGTGAGTGCGCGTTTCCCGATGGCAACGGCACGTGCCTGCAGGGCCGTACAGTACGTACTGGCGTGTCAGGATCGAGAGGCGTGCCCGCTGTACAGCGGTTCGGGGTTGCGGGCGGCCAGAACGGTGGAGATGTGGCGGAGAGTATCGGGGTTGGCGAGGCTGTGCAGGCGCTTCGCGACGAGCTGCTGAGCGCGGCTACTGCGGGAGCGTCGAGTGATGTCCAGTTCGAGGTTGGCCCCATCGAGTTGGAGTTCGCCTTCACCCTGTCCAAGGAAGGCACGGCGAAAGTAGGGGTGAGCCGGATCTTCAGCGCGGTGGTGTCTGCGGACGTCTCTGGAAAGGTCGCGAAGCAGGATGTCCACCGGGTGAAGCTCGTCCTCACACCGAAGGGACGATCTGGCGATCCGCTCCTGATCGGCAACGAGAACCCGCCTGAGATGGGGGAGCTGGATTCCTCCTTCGGGCGTTGAGGATCGGGATCCGCAGTGGAGGAGAGACGCCGGCTCGCGGTCGTGGAAGCGGCGGGGCAGGGGTCTGGCTATGTCCTTGCACCGCGACTTGTCCTCACGGCACAGCACGTGCTGGGAAACCACAAACACGCAACGGTACGGACGCCCCGGGGTAAGCCGACACGGAGCCAGGTGATCTGGGCGCGTTCGGACAGCCCGTACGACGCGGCTCTCCTGCTGGCTGACGAGGACCTGGTGTGCGATCTGGCCCCTGTGCGCTGGGGACGATTGGTGGCGTCGGACCAGACCGACATCTCGGTTCTCGGGTTCACAGCGCTGGCTGGCCGGGAGGGACGCATCGGGTCTGCGGCGTTTCGGGGATCGCTGGATCCGCTGGAAGCCGTCGAAATCGACCGGTACGTACTAGCCCTGGAGGGGAGTCCACCACTGGGGTCTGCGCATGCGTCGCCCTGGGCGGGTCTGTCCGGCGGAGCCGTCTGGTGCTTGGGCACCCTCGTGGGCGTCGCAGTTGCGGACCTTCCGGGGTGGCCGCACAGTAGGCTCGAAGCTGTCCCCAGTTATGTGCTCCTCGCGGACGACGAATTCCGAGAGCTGATCGGCCAGCACACGGGTACGGCTGTGCACCTCGAACCGGCCGAACTCGCGGACAGCGTCGAAGCAGTGGTTCCTCTGGTGCCTCGTTCCGTAGCCACACTGCTCCACCCCAGGGCCGAGACCGTTCGGTTCTCAGGACGCCGTGAACTGCTTCACGAGATGGTGGCCTGGAGTACCTCGGGCAACGATCTGTCGGTGGCGCTCCTCACCGGTTGCGGCGGCGCCGGGAAGACCCGAGTGGCTCGCGAACTGGGCCACCAGCTCGCTGCACTGGGATTTGCCGTCGTGAATCTGAGCAGGCGGAGCAGTCAGGAGCAGCATCGGCTGCTCGCCCGCGCGACTGCGCCCGTCCTGCTCGTGATCGACTACGCGGAGAGCCGCGTGGACAAGCTTGGCGTTCTGCTTGACCACCTGAGCAGCCGCCCGCACACTGCCCCGTTCAAGGTGCTCCTCATCGCTCGTGCGGTCGGCCAGTGGTGGGACGACGTGCGCTCCGACAGCCGACCAGAGACGGTCGACGTGACAGGCAGGGCCCGACGCTGGTCGATCCCGGACACTGCATCGCTTGGGGTGGACGAGGCCCAGGCGTTTCACGCGGCCGTGGACGACCTGACGCGCGGCGCGGCGGCGCTCGGGTTGGCCGTTGCCGCGCCGCGCGGCGGAGCGTCTGTTCCGCACCGGGTCTTTGCGGGCAGGCCGCCACGGACCGTCCTTGAGATTCACATGGCGGCCCTCGCGAGCATTCTCACGCCGTATGCCCCCTCTGAGGTGAAGAACGCCCAAGAGACGCTGTTGCTGCACGAGGCCGCCTATTGGCGGGAGACTTCGAGGCGGGCGCCGCTTGACGGGCTCGGCGACGCCGCGCTGCGCAACGCCGTCGTTGTTGCCACGCTGGTGGGGCCGGTCTCGAGTAGCCGCGCCCGCGAGATCCTTTGTCGGGTGCCGCGAATCGGCGACCATCCGGAGTCAGTGCGCTGGGCCGTGGCCGACTGGTTGAGCGATCTTTACCCCCGCCCCGAGGACTTCGACGGGGGCCCCTGGCAGTGGGGCCCCCTGGAACCTGACCCCCTGGGCGAGTACCTCGTGGGCACGCGGGTGGCGGCCGAACCCGAGATCTTCCTGCGGCTCCTGGAGGTACTCAACGAGGAGGAGAGCGTGAACTCCCTCCTCGTGCTGAGCAGGGCAGCCGTGCACGTCGAGGCCGAGCCCCTGGAGAAAGTCCTGCAAGCGGCTGTGCGTGCATTTCCGGCCCTGCTGGCGTCCCGTCTTGTGGCTGCCGGAATCCGCAGTGCGGAGCCAACGATTCTGATCGCTACGCTCGACCGGATTCTTGTGGAGGAGCTGCTGCCGCCGGACCAGTTGCAGGAACTCGCAGTGCAAATTCCTGTGCTGACCCAGGCGCTGGCCTCGTGGAGCGTTCGGATGCAGCAGTTACTTGCGGAGGTCGTCGACGAGCAGTCGTCGGCGACTCCCGAAGTGCAGCGGGCGACCTCCCAGTACAACCTCGCCCTGAGGCTTATGGCTGCCCTCCGCTACGACGAGGCCCTCGACGTCGTGACGTCTGCATTGGGCGTCCTCGACACCGCGCCCACCGCACAGCCGTTGCTTCAGGGACTGCTGTTGAACCAGCGTGGTGCCGCGCTCGGACGGCTGGGGCATGTAGAAGAGGCCGTACGGGAGAGCAGGAAGAGCGTTGCCATGGTGATCAGTTGGCAGCCGAAGAGCACGGCTGATCGGCTGTTTTTCCTGGCAGGGGTACTGAACAACCTCTCCCACAATCTCGCTGACGCGGGCGACCTCGACGAAGCGCTGGAGGCGGCTCGCGCTTCGGTTGGCATGCGGCGCGAACTGGTCACCCGCGACCCGTTGGTACAACCGGACCTTGCCCGGTCGCTCAACACGCTCACACTCCGCCACTACCAGGCGGGCAATCTCACCGAGGCACTGGAGGCGGCCCAGGAGTCGCTGCACCTCCGCAGGGCTGTGGCCCAGGACCACCCTGACGCCTATCTCGACGAACTGGCGTCCACTCTGAGTAACAAGGCACGTGTTCTACAGCGTCTCGGGGATCTAAGCGGCGCACGAGAAGCCCTCGCGGAGGTTGCATCGATCAAGCGTCGCCTGGCCCGATCCAACCCAACGATCCAGCAGGTGGATTACGTGCTGACCATGCACGAGCTGGCGAAGCTGAATGCTGAGATGGGTGCGACGGCTGATGCCGTGGCGATCGCGGACGAGGCAGTCGGTCTGGCCCGTGAGCTGGTAACCGCTCACGGTCGCGACTACCTGCCCTTGCTCGGCGGGTCCTTCCTGGTGCAGTCGCTGGCGCTGACCGCCGCGTCGTGCGGGCAGGTGGCCTACAGGGTGAACAACAAGGCCGCCCAGGTCTTTCGGGCGGTGCTCCACGAGGACCCGTCCGACGTGAGCGGCCTGCTAAGCGCTCTGTGCAACCAGGGCCAGTTCCTCTCCCACATGAAGCGCAACGAAGATGCTGAACACTCGGCAGCCGAAGCGGTGGCCATCCTGGCAGGGCTGCCTGAGGAACTTCGCGAGGAGCTCTCCGAGGAATGCGCGGCCGCCTACGCCAGACACGCCAAGACATTGCTCGCTCTGGGCCGCTCGAGGGAGTTCAGGGAGGCCCGTGACGCGGCGCTCAGCCTCTACCAGCGGTTGGAGCAGGACACCCCGGGCTCTTTCATCGGTGACATCGCAGACGTCAATCGCTTCGAGTCTCCGGACGGCTGAGCCCCGCTCACATCATCTCCCGTCGGTGGCGCAGCGCCCGCGAAGGAACTCCCCACCACGTTCACGATCCGCTTCCGCAGCTCCTGTCATCCCGGCAGATGTCTGCCGCCCCTGGGGCCTGTTGATGTACCTTCCGCCGGCCAGGGTGCGGGCCCTGATCGCGGGCTGTGCCGAGCGCTTCCCGGGGGGCTCGCTGGTGCTGGACGCCGTGCCGCACTGGTTCGGCCGGCTGACCCGGAGCGGCAGGATGCGCACCCACGGCTACCAGGCGCCGCCGATGCCCTGGGCGATGGACGCGGACGAGCGGGACAAGCTCCGCACCGCCGGCCCGGCGGTGGCCGCGGTGCGGGACGTCCGGCCGACCGGAGGACGCGGGCTGGTCGGCGCCCTGCTGCCACTCGCCCTCACCGTCCCGCCGCTGGCCACCCGCCGGCCCTCCGTCACCGTCCTGGAGTTCGCCCAGCGGCCCGAGGGGTCGTAGCCGGTGGGATGACGGGCCGCGCTCGGAGTCTCTCCGCAGGCGAAGACGGACGTCCGCGCCTAAAGGGGTGACCGGTTCGGCAATCCGGTTCGGCAATCCGCGCCGCAAGGCCGACCGAGCGACCGGCACCACCGGCGTCCGACGGGTCGGGTGCTTTCCGGACGGATCGTCCGAAGCCCCGGCCTGCTGTCTTTTCGCCCGTCTGTTTGTACCACCCCCCGTCCGTGGACGGACCGTTGGCGTGATCGTCGCCCCGCGTGGTTGACCGTGGCCACACATCCCCCCAGGCTTTCACGCGGCCCACACAACTGTCGCACCGTCATCACGGTTTCTGGCAGGCGGGTTGCCCGGTTCCCCGTCTCACGAAGGACCTTCCGATGCGTCGTACCGCCGCCCTGTTCGCCACCGCCCTGCTTGCGGCAGCCGCCGCGCTCACCGCGCCGTCCACCGCCGGCGCCGCGTCGTCCGCATCGACCGGCGGCGCCCAGGCCGCGCCTGTCGTGCAGGCCGCCGGTCCGGCCGACAAGTGTTCCATCACCGCCAACGGCCTGACCTTCGTCGGAACCTGCTCGGGCATCGACCCGATGCAGACCTGGATCCTCTCGGCTACCTGTGTGGACTACGACGACTCCGGGTTTCCGCACTTCTCGGCGGCGTGGAACAGTGGCGCGGCCGTCGGCAACACCAGCGCCGTCGCGACGTGCGGCATGTCGGGGCTGTTCTGGATCGGCATCTCGTTCGGCCCTGCGGTCCCGGCCGGCCCGGTCGGCCAGATCACCGGCTACGGGAACAAGTGCGTCGGCGTGAAGGACGGCAACACCACCAACGGCACCCCCGTGCAGATCTGGGACTGCCTCGGCAACACCGCCCAGACGTGGAAGATCGCCGTCGACGGCACCGTCCGCGCGCTCGGCAAGTGCCTGGACGTCAAGGGCGGCAACACCGCCATCGGCACCCCGGTGCAGCTCTACGACTGCAACGGTGGCGGCGCCCAGCAGTGGCAGCCCCGGCCCGACGGCTCGCTGTACAACCCGATGTCCGGCCGCTGCCTGGACGACTTCGCGTACTCCACCACCAACGGCAACCAGATCCTCATCTGGGACTGCAACGGCGCCGCCAACCAGGTCTGGCACCTGCCCGTCTGACGCGGCACTAGCTCCTGACCGCCCCGGGGGTGCCCGGTCCGTCCATTCGGCGCCAGGCCGGGAGGACCAGCGGGCAGAGCGTGATCAGGAGGTAGGCCCCGCCGAGGAGTGCCAGGGCTGTGGTCAGCCCGGCCCGGTCCACCAGGTAGCCGGATGCGATGCCGCCGAGCGGCGTCGCCATCAGGACACCCGCGGCCAGGACACCGGTCACCCGGCTGCGCAGGGCGTCGGGCACGAGCTCGTACAGCACGGTCGAGACGATCGGGTTGCAGATCCCGGCGGCGAGGCCGGCCAGCGCCAGCGTCGCCCCCAGGGGCAGCAGGCCGGGCGCGAACGCCGCGACCAGCATGCGCGGGCAGCCGCTGACGAGCAGGCAGCAGATGTAGAGCGGTCGGCGGGGGAGCCGGTCGGCCAGCGTCGCGTGCAGCAACGCGCCCGCGAGCGCGCCGGCGGCGAAGAGGCCCGCAAGCAGGCCGAGGTCGACCGGTCCGCCGAGGTCGCGCTCGGCGTGCACGGGCAGCAGGACGGCGCTCCAGGCCTGGTCGAGGCCGTTGGTGACCATCAGCACCGCGGTGACGGCGAGCAGCAGCCGTTGGCGCAGCAGGAAGGCCAGGCCTTCGCGCAGTTCGGCGAGGTACGCCCGCGGGCCTGTCGGGTGCGCGCCGCGTCGGGGGGCGGCGGCGGGGACGCGCCGGACGCCGAGGGCGATCAGCAGGGCCGAGAGTCCGAAGGACACCGTGTCCAGCAGGAGGACTGGCCCTGCCCCGAAGAGCGCGATCAGTACGCCGGCGGCCGAGGCGCCGAGCAGCCGGGCGCCTCGGGAGGCGGCGGTGTACAGGCTCATGGCGCGGGCGAGCGGAACGCCCGCGTGGTCGGCGAGATCGGGGGTGAGGACCTGGCGTGCGGTCTCTCCGGGCGCCTGGAACAGCCCGTTGACGGCCATGATCAGGCACAGCTGCCAGAACCGCAGGACGCCCGCCCAGTGGAGGAGCGGGATCAGCGCGACGGCCGTCCCGCACACCAGGTCCGATAGGACCGCCGCGCGCAGCCGGCCGATCCTGTCGATCACCGGGCCGCCGGTGAGCGCGGAGACCGCCAGCGGAAGCATTCCGCAGGCGGCCACCAGACCCGCCCTGGAGGCGCTGCCGGTGGTCTGCAGGACGAACCACGGCACACCGATGCCGGCGAAGGCGTTGCCGGTGATCGAGACCAGGTTCGCGGTCAGCAGGGCGCCCAGCGGCCGGCGGTCCGGGGCGGTCCGGGCGGCGTCGGCCCGGTCGGGGGCGGCGACAGGCATACGGGTCTCCGGTCGGTTGTCGGAGTGTCAACTCCTGGGCAGGGGAAGGGCGCGCGGGTGGATGCTACGCCGGCCTCCGGCGCCGCCGCCGTCGCGCGGACCGCGCAGGGTTGGGGCGCGATCCGTGCGGATCGCTCCCCCGTGCGCTCCGGGAGCCCCGCCGCACGCTCTCGTGCGTACAGGAACCATTGCGCACGCTGAGATCGGACGCCTCCCACGGCCGCCGCCTCCCGTGCTCCGGGAGGCCGGTGCGTGCCGCCAAGCCGCGGGCACCTTCCTCCACCCCCCACCACCGCATCCGGGTACGGCCTCGCTCCCGGTCACTCCGACCGGCCCTGCCGCTCGCCGTGCACCGGCGGCCTGCCCGTGCGGGTTCGCGGGACTGGCTCCTCGGGACCGGTTCCTTGGGGCCCGCTCCTTGGGCCGGCTCCGACCGGCCGGCGTCCGGCTCGCAGCATCGAACGAAGGGAAAGACCGTGACCACTCCCGTCCCGTCCCGCATCGCCCTGGTGAACGGCAGCTTCGAGCAGCCCCCCATCGCCGGCGGCAACGCGTTCCTTCCCGACGCCTCCCAGACCCAGAGCCCGAACCACGTCCCGGGCTGGCTCAGCACCGCCACCGACCACCTGATCGAGATCTGGCACGACGGCTTCAACGGCGTCCCCTCCGCCGACGGCGCCCAGTTCGCCGAACTCAACGCCAACCAGGTGTCCACCCTCTACCAGGACCTGCCCACCGCCCCCGGAGCCACCCTGTACTGGCGGCTCTACCACCGCGGGCGGCTCGGCCAGGACACCCTGGCCCTGGACATCGGCAGGCCCGGCGCGACCGTCCAGCAGCGCCAGTTCACCGACGGCACCACCGCCTGGGGCTTCTACACCGGGACGTACACCGTCCCGGCCGGGCAGACCACCACCCGGTTCGCCTTCCGCTCCGTCGCCGCCGCCGGCGGCAACCAGTCGGTCGGCAACTTCCTCGACGGCATCTTCTTCGGCACCGCCCCCACCGTCGTCCTCACCAAGTACGCCATCCCCGACGGGCCCCTCCAGGTGGGCGACGTCCTCACCTACCGCATCGTGGCCAGGAACGAGGGCGGCGGCAGCGCCGAGGCCCTCGTCCTGACCGACACCGTCCCGGTCGGCACCACCTACCTGCCCGGGTCCCTGCGCATCGTCAGCGGCCCCAACCGGGGCGCGAAAACCGACCAGCGGGGCGACGACCAGGCCTCCTTCGACCCGGTGGGCAACCGGGTGGTGTTCAACCTCGGCAACGACGCCACCGCCACCCAGGGCGGCAGCCTGCCCAACACCGACACCCTCCCGAACGGCACGACCGTGGAGTACCGGGTCACCATCGACGAGGCCAGCGCGGGCGGACACATCACCAACACCGCCACCGCCACCTACGAGAACCGCCTCGGCGCCACCCCCGAACCCCTCACCGCCACCTCCGGCCAGGTCGACACCCAGGTCCTCCCCGCGGCCGACCTCGGCGTCACCAAGTCCGCCGACGCCACCACCGTCACCGTCGGCCAGACCGTCACCTACCGCGTCACCGTCCACAACGCCGGACCGAACACCGCGACCGGCGTGACCGTCACCGACACCCTCCCGGCCGGTCTGCCGTTCGTCTCCGCCGCGCCGGGCACCGGCACCTACAACCCCGCCACCGGCCGGTGGAACGTAGGAACGCTGGCCGCGGGCGCCTACGCCACCCTCACCCTCCAGGCCAAGGCCACCGTCACGGGCCCGGTCACCAACACCGCCACGGCGCACGCGACCGAGACCGACCTCCGCCCGGCCGACAACACCGACTCCGTCACCGTCTGCGTCGTGGCCGCCCCCACCTGCCCGCCCTGCCCGCCGCCCGGCGGCTGCGGCCCCTGCTGACCGTGCCTGCCGTCCGGCTTCACGAAGGCGGGCGAGTGGGGAGCGAGGAGCGGTGACCGGGAGGTGACCCGCGCTACCGGGCGCCGTCGGCGGGTGTCTGCAGCCTCGCCCGGTAGGCGCGCTTCTTGGCGAGGGCGCCGCAGGTCTTCATTGAGCACCAGCGGCGGGCACCCGCACGGGAGGTGTCCACGAAGGGGACACCGCAGTCGGGATTCCCGCAGATGCGGACACGGGTGCGGTGCTCCGACGCGCAGAGGGCGATCAGATCCCGGGCGACCATCGAGAGCGCCGCCCCGACCGTGTCGCCGCGCCAGCGCACGGTGGTCGCGCCGGGGGCGAGCTCGGGCGTCGAGGGGGGCTCGGCGGCGGCGAGGTTGACGAGCACGATGTCCTCGAACGAGGGCGGCGCGGCGTCCGCCAGGGCGCGCCCGGTCCGCTGGATCGCCTCGCGCAGCTGCCGGGCGCGGCCGAGGTCGGCCTCGGTGCAGGGCGGCGCCGCTGTCGTGCAGCCGCTTTCGACGGCCCAGCGGCTCAAGTCCTCCGGCCGGGCCAGCCGTTCGAAGGGCGCGTCCGCGCCGCGGTCGGCCAGGGTGCCGGCGAAGGCGAAGCACAACCGCGCGTCGTCGAAGCGGAAGTCGGCCTTGGCGCGCTGGCGCCCCTCGCGACCGCCGTCCCTGGCATCCGTGCCGTTCCTGTCGCCACTGTCACCACTGTCGTCCATGTCCACCACTTTATGCGGTTGACACGATTCCGAACAAGCGGCTAGCTTCCAAGTCCACCGCTTGAACCGGTGGACTTCGGGCGGTCGCCGCCCGGTCCCGCCACACCCCCGATCCCGTCACCCCCGCACCACGAGGAGGCCGCACCATGCGCGCCGCAGTCATCGAGGAACTCCACAAGCCGCTCGTCATCCGCGACGTGCCCGACCCCGTCTGCCCGCCGGACGGCGCGATCCTGCGGGTCGGGGCGAACGGGATCTGCCGGACCGACTGGGCCCTGTGGGCGGGGGAGTTCTGGACGGGCGGCCCGCGCGTCGAGGCCCCGTTCGTCCTCGGCCACGAGTTCGCCGGCACCGTCGTGGAGGTCGGCCGCGAGGTACGGGGGTGGAAGGAGGGCGACCGCGTCATCTTCCCGATGAACCCCGGCGAGGGCGACTGCGAGATGTGCCGCAGCGGCAACCAGCACGTCTGCGAGCACGTGGACTCGCTGGTGCCCGGGGTCTCCTACTGGGGCGCCTTCGCCGAGTACGTCATGGTCCGCTTCGCCGACGTCAACCTGGTCGAAGTACCGGAGGGCGTCGGCTTCGTGGACGTCGCCGCGCTGGCCTGCCGCTACATGACCGCCTTCCACGGCGTCGTCGACCAGGCGAAGGTCCGCGGCGGCGAATGGGTCGCGGTGTACGGCGCCGGGGGCGGCATGGGGCTGTCGACGGTCGAGATCGCCGCGGCGACGGGCGCCAACGTCATCGCGATCGACATCACGGACGACAAGCTGGACGCCGCCCGCGCGCTCGGTGCCGTCCACACCGTCAACGCGGCGACCGACGACCCCACCGAAGCGGTGAAGACCCTCACCGGCGGCGGTGCGCACGTGTCGGTCGACGCCGTGGGCATCGCCGCCGCCTGCCGCAACTCCGTCCTCTCCCTGCGCACCCGCGGCCGCCACCTCCAGCTCGGGCACACCACCTCCGCGGAACAGGGGGACGTCGCGCTGCCGGTCGACGTCATGATGGTCAAGGAACTGGAGTTCCTGAGCGCCTTCGGCATGCAGGGCCAGCGCTTCGGCACGATGCTGAACATGATCGCCGCCGGCCGCCTCGCCCCCGGCCGCATCGTCTCGCGCACCGTCGGCCTCCACGAGGCGAGCGAGGTCCTGGAGTCCCTGGAGACGTACGGACCCACCGGCGTGGTCGTCATCGACTCGTTCCGCCCCTGAACCGCCTCCCCCTCCCCGCCCGAAAGCAGGAACGACCATGCCCGCATCCCGTCAACTGATGGACCAGGAACTGAGCCTGGCCCTCGACGCCGTCCCCATGACCCCCAACGGCGCGTTCGACCTGACCGACCTCCCCGCGACCCGCGCGGCGTTCCGCGCCCAGGCCGAGGCCGCCGCCGAAGCCGAGCCCGGCGACCCGTCGGTCACCGTCGAGACGCACCTCGCGAGCCGGACGGACGGCCCCGACGTACCGATCCGCCTGCTGCGCCCCACCGAGGCGCCCGGACCCCTGCCGGTCCTGGTCTGGTTCCACGGCGGCGGCCAGGTACTCGGCTTCGCCGCCCAGGACGACCCGTGGCTCACCCGGCTGGCCGCGAGCCTCGGCTGCGCCGTCGCCGTGGTCGACTACCGGCTCGCCCCCGAGACACCCGCCCCCGGCGCCGCCGAGGACGGCTTCACCGCCTACCAGTGGCTCGGCCGCGAGGCGGATGCCCTGGACCTGGACGGCACCCGCATCGGCATCGCGGGACAGAGCGGCGGCGGAGGCGTCGCGGCGGCCACGACCCTGCTGATCCGCGACCGCGGCGGCGTGACACCGCTGTTCCAGTCCCTCACCTATCCCATGCTCGACGACCGCAACCGCACCGCGTCGAGCCACGAGATCACCGACATCGGCATCTGGGACCGCTCGACCAACCTCCTCGCCTGGCAGGCGATCCTGGGCGACCGCGCCGGCACCGACGACGTCTGCCCCTATTCCGCCCCGGCCCGCGCCACCGACCTCGGCGCCCTGCCGCCCACCCTCATCACCGTCGGCGACCTCGACTGCTTCCGCGACGAGAACCTCGACTACGCCACCCGCCTGCGGGCCCGCGGCGTCCCGGTCGAACTCCACCTCTACCCCGGCGCCTACCACGCCTTCGACCTCATCGCCCCCCACTCCCGGCTCGCCACCACGCTCCACCAGACCTGGTCCAACTACCTCACCCGCCAGTTCCACGCCCCCTCGTCCGGCCCCTCGTCCGCAGCCTGACACCGCGCCGCCGCGGGCCTCGGCGGGTGGGCGGCGGCCCCCGGGGGTGTGACAACACGGGGGGCGCGGCCACCGTGGCCGCGCCCCCCGTGCCGTCACACGCCCCCCAACGGGCGGTCGGGCGTCAGCGCGCCGGCTGCGGTGCGCGCTGGGCGGGGACGGCCGACAGGGTGCCGGTCGACGCGGCTCCCAGCGCCGTCCCGCGGGTCTCCTCGGCCCACAGCACGCAGACCAGCAGCCCGACGGCCGTGGTGCCGGCCGCGATGAGCATGGTCGGGCCGGTACCGAGCCCGGTCAGCGACAGGGGCAGCAGATAGGTGCCGACGGCCGCGCCGATGCGGCTGACCGAGGTGGCGACGCCGACCGCGGTCGCGCGGATCTCGGTCGGGAAGAGCTCGTTCGGGTAGGTCCAGTCGAGGACGTTGGGCCCGCCGCACAGGAACGCGTACGCGCACAGCGCGATGACGGCGACGGCGGCCGGGGCCGCGGGCCAGACGCCCAGCAGCGCGAGCGGGACGATCATCAGGGCGAACGACCAGATGATCACCGGACGCCGGCCCCAGGTGTCGATCAGCCGCAGGGCCGGGAAGCAGCCCAGCAGGAACACCAGGCTCACCAGCCCCGTGCCGAGCGTGTCGAGCACGGTGCCGCCGGGCATGCCGAAGGAGGAGAGGATCTGCGGACCGAAGGTCAGCATCGCGAAGAGCGGTCCGACCTGGCAGAGGAAGAAGAGGCCGCAGAACAGCGTGCGACGGCGGTAGGGCGGGGTCATCAGCAGCCGCAGACCGCTGCGCTCGCCGGCCTCGGCCGGATCGGGCATCAGCTCGCGGCCGTCCACCCGGACCCCGAGGTGCTTCTCGACCACGCGCACGGCGTCGCCGACCCGCCCGTGGGCGGCGAGCCAGCGCGGGGACTCCGGCGAGCCGCGGCGGATCACCAGGAACACCACGCACAGCACGGTGGAGCTGGCCAGCATCCAGCGCCAGCTGCCCGTGCCGCCGAACCGCAGGAACAGGTAGCCCGTCACATAGGCGAGGACGGATCCGGCGTACCAGGCGATGATCTGCTGGCCGAGCAGGCGGCCGCGGTGGCGGGCCGGCAGCCACTCGGCGAGCAGCGAGGTCGCGATCGGGTAGTCGGCGGCCACCGCCAGGCCGAGCACGAAGCGCAGCAGCGCGATCGCCCACACCGTGTCGACCCAGAACGAGAGCACCGAGCAGACGACCATCACCAGCAGGTCGGCGGTGTACATCACCTCCCGGCCGATCCGGTCGGTCAGCACGCCGAAGAGCGCGCCCCCGACGAACATGCCGAGCAGCGCGGCGGCACCGATCAGGCTGACCTCGGAGGTGGAGAGGCCGAGCTCGGGACGCATCCCGATCAGGGCCACGCCGACGATGCTCAGGATGTAGCCGTCGAGCAGCGGCCCACCGGAGCAGGCGAGCGCCAGCCTCCGGTGGAAGGCGGTATACGGGGCGTTGTCGATCGTTCGGGACATGGGATTCGGGTCCTCCGGAGCGCACGGCGGTGCTCCCGCACGGCGTGCGCCGGGTAGACGGCAGAAGTCGGGGCCGCCCGGCGGGCGGCCCCTGCGCCCGGACCAACCGGGCGACCGTTCACGGTTGCCCGGGCCGGGCGGTTCCCCGACCGGCCGAAGGTCCGTGGAATCGGTGGCCTTGGTCCCGAACCGGACGGGCCCTGCGACCCTGCCGGAACGGCGTCCGCCCAGTCCTGCCGGGCCCGGGCGCGGTCCGCCCGGCCGGTCGGGCGCCGTGGGTGAGCCTTCTCACCTCCGCCGGGCCCCCGCGGGCGTGTCGGCCGCCCCGGCGCGAGTGCGGCCCGTCCCCGCGGGATGGGACCGGGGTGGCCCGTGCCCGCCGGATCGGACCGGCGAAGCCGGTCCCACCAGGGAACCAAGCGGATGCCCCGTACGTCGTAGTCGAGGGTGATCGGCCGGGGGGACAGGCCGCCCGGCACGTTAGGCTGCACTTTCGGGGAGCGGCCTGGTGCGCCGCCATTCGGAGAAACGTCGAGACCGCCGGCCGGGGCCGGCTCTTCCCACAGCGGGGTCTCGTCCTGTCACGGAGGTACTGGCCTTGCACATCGACGCCTGGATCGAGAGCGTCCCACCGGGCGCGGTGTACGCCCTGGTCGCGCTGATCATCGGGCTGGAGTCCCTGGGCATCCCGCTGCCCGGTGAGATCGCCCTGGTGTCGGCCGCGCTGCTGTCCGCGCGCGGCGTGGTCAGCCCCTGGTGGGTGGCGATCTGCGCGATCCTGGGCGCGATCATCGGCGACTCGATCGGCTACTCGATCGGGCGCAAGGGCGGCAAGCCGCTGTTCGAGAAGCTCGGACGGAAGTTCCCCAGGCACTTCGGGCCGGACCACCTGTCGAGCGCCGAGCGCTCGTTCCAGAAGTGGGGCATGTGGGCGGTCTTCTTCGGCCGCTTCATCGCGCTGCTGCGCATCTTCGCCGGGCCGCTGGCCGGCGCGCTGAAGATGCCGTACTGGAAGTTCCTGATCGCCAACGTGCTCGGCGGCGTGGTCTGGGCCGGCGGTACGACCCTGCTGGTGTACCAGGTCGGCAAGGTCGCCGAGCAGTGGCTGTCGAAGTTCTCCTGGGTGGGCCTGATCCTGGCCGCGCTCGGCGGCGCGTTCTCGGCGTGGCTGATGAAGCGCCGCGCGGCGAAGGCCCGGGCCGCGCACGAGGCCGAGGACGCGGCGGCCGAGTCGGCGGCCCCCGTGAGCACGCCCGTCGCCGACTGACGATCCCGCAGGCCGCAGGCCCGCGACCGACGCCCTGCCGTCGGTCGCGGGCCTGCGGCGTTCCCGCCCGGGCGGGGTGGCAGGGGTAGCATCTGGGCGTATCCCGGCGGTGACGGAGCGACGCAGCACCTGGAGGACCGGTTGAGCCAGCAGACGTGGGACGCGGTGGACGCGTACTTCTCCGAGACCCTGGTCGGCCACGACCCGGTGCTGGAGGCGGCCCGGGCGGCCGCGGACGCGGCCGGGCTGCCGCGCATCGCCGTCGCGCCCAACCAGGGCAAGCTGCTGCACCTGCTGGCCCTCACCCAGGGCGCCCGGCGGATCCTGGAGGTCGGCACGCTCGGCGGCTACAGCGCGATCTGGCTGGCCCGGGCGCTGCCCGCGGACGGCGAGCTGATCACCCTGGAGATCGACCCGACCCACGCCGGGGTCGCCCGCGGCAACCTCGCCCGGGCCGGCCTGGACAAGGTCGCCGAGGTCAGGCTCGGCCGCGCCGCCGACTCGCTCGCCGCCCTGGCGGAGGAGGGCGCCGAGCCGTTCGACCTGGTCTTCATCGACGCGGACAAGCCGAGCAACCCCGAGTACTTCGCCTGGGCGCTGAAGCTCACCAAGCCGGGCTCGCTGATCATCGTGGACAACGTGGTGCGCGGCGGCGCCGTGGCCGACGCCGACAGCACCGAGCCGGCGACCGTCGGCACCCGGCGGCTGCACGAGCTGATCGCCGCCGAGCCGCGGGTCTCGGGGACGTCGGTCCAGACGGTCGGCAGCAAGGGCTACGACGGCTTCACCCTGGTCCGGGTCCAGCGGTAGGGCCCCGGCCGACCCGGACCCCGACCCCGACCCAGACCCAGACCCGGACCCCGACCCGGACCCCGGGGGCAGAGCGCGAAGGCGCCAGAGCAGCAGAACACCGAGGAGTGACGAGGACGTGCGGATCGGACTGTTGGGCACCGGCCCCTGGGCGGAGCGGGTGCACGCGCCCGTGCTGGCCGAACACCCCGGGATCGAGTTCGCGGGCGTCTGGGGCCGGCGCCCCGAGGCGGCCGCCGCGCTCGGCGCGGCGCACGGCGTGCCCGGCCACGCCGACCTCGACCGGCTGCTCGCCGAGGTCGACGCCGTCTCGATCGCGCTGCCCCCGGCCGTCCAGGCCGATCTCGCGGTGCGCGCCGCCGAGGCCGGCTGCCACCTGCTGCTGGACAAGCCGGTCGCGCTGACCGTCCCCGACGCCCGGCGGGTGGTGGACGCGACGCGCACGCACGGCGTCGCCTCGGTGGTCTTCTTCACCGTCCGCTTCGGCGGCGAGCAGCTGCCGTGGATCGAGAAGCAGGCGGCCCTCGGCGGCTGGTTCACCGGCCGCTCGGACTGGCTCGGCTCGGTCTTCGCCCCCGGCAGCAGCAGCCCGTACGCGGCCTCGCCGTGGCGACTGGACAAGGGCGCGCTGTGGGACGTCGGCCCGCACGCGCTCTCGCTGCTGCTGCCGGTGCTCGGCGACGCCGCGCAGGTGACGGCGGTGGCCGGCCCGCTGGACACCGTCCACCTGGTCCTGCGGCACGTCGGCGGGGCCTCCAGCACCCTCGCGCTCAGCCTGACCGCGCCCGTCGCGGCCGGCGGGACGGGGATGGAACTGCGCGGCAGCAACGGCGTCGTCCAGCTGCCCGAGCGCGGCGAGGGCCCGCTCGCCGCACTGCACCGGGCCCTGGACGCCCTCCAGGACTCCGCCCGCACCGGCGAGCCGCACCCCTGCGACGCGGCCTTCGGCCTGCGGGTGGTCGAGGTCCTCGCCGCCGCCGAGCGCTCGCTGGCCGACGGCGGCCCGGTCGAGGTCTGACCGGACCGGCGGACCGGACCGGCGGACAGGGCCGGCCCGGGGCGAAGGTTGCCTGACGCGGCACTAGTTCTGGCGGGAGCCCGGGCGGCGGTCGGCCGGGCGGGCCGGGGGGATGGTGGCGGCGCGGAAGTCGCGGGGGCCGGTCCACAGCGCGGGGACGGCGTCGCTGCGACGCGCCAGTTCGTAGGCGAGGGCCTCGTAGTTGACCCGCCAGCCGTGGAAGTGCGGCCAGGCCTCGGCGACCGGCCGCTCCCGGGGGAAGCCGGCCGCGGTGATCATGGCCACCGCGGCGTCGAACTCGGTGAGGCTCAGGCGTATCGGGGTCTCCGGCGTCGGGTCCGCGTCGAAGCCGATCCTCAGCGAGCGGGCGATGTCGCGCAGCGCGGTGAAGCCCGCGCGCAGCACCAGCCGGGCCTCCGGCGGAGCCGAGCGCGGACTGATCGCCAGGTGTATCGCGGCCGCGTCCATGACCGCGATCAGGCCCACCACCCAGCTGCGCTGCGGTTGCGGGGAGCGGAAGGAGAGCAGCACGGGGTAGTTGGAGTGGCTCTCGCCGATGTCCGCCGCCAGCCGCTCCCAGTCCCGGTACAGCTGGGGCAGGGCCGTCTCGGTGTCCACCAGCGACTGGCGGGCGAGCAGCTCCGGACCCCAGGCGGGCTCCCCGGCCCGGGACTGCAGCAGGGTCACCTCCACCTCGCGCCGGTTGTAGGCGGCGTAGAGGGTCGGCAGGTAGGAGATCTGCAGGGCGATCACCAGCGGCCCGCTGGCGGCGGCCATGAAGTCGATGGCGGACAGGTGCAGCCGCTCCCCGCTGGCGAAGCCCAGGGTGAAGAGGCTGGAGCCGGCCTCCCGGAAGGACACCGCCCAGTCCAGCTCCGAGGTGCCGTGCAGCAGCAGCGTGTACGCGATCAGCATCCCGCCCAGCCATACCCCGAGCATGCCCAGCAGCATCAGCGGCGCCAGCCAGGTCTGCACCCGGTCCTGCGCGCGGTAGGTGCCGAAGGGCGCCGCGGACAGCCGCAGCAGCGGCCGCAGCACCCGCCAGAGCCGGTGCGCCAGTGCCGAGTACAGGCCGCGCGGGACGACCAGGGTGCGCAGCACGCTCGCGACGGTGAGCACCAGGAGCAGCACACCGGCCAGGGAGTGGATCAACCTCATGCCGCCCATTGTGGCGGTCGCGGCGCGGCGGCGGTGGGCGGGGTGCGCGCCGGGCGGGCATTGACAGGGCGGCGCGCTCGGCTGAATGCTAAGCAAGCGCTTAGTCAGCTCGACCGACCTCAGGAGTGAGCCCATGCCCGACACCCCCGCCGACGCCGTCGCCGACCCGCCGGGCCTGGACCTGGGCCGGCTCCGCGCCCACCTGGACCGCGCGCTGCCCGGCACCGTCCAGGGGCTGCTGCGGGCCGAGCTGATCGAGGGCGGCCGCTCCAACCTCACCTATCTGCTCGGCGACGGCACCGCGCGCTGGGTGCTGCGCCGCCCGCCGCTCGGGCACGTCCTGGCCACCGCCCACGACATGGGCCGCGAGCACCGGGTGATGACCGCGCTGCGCGACACCGGGGTGCCCGTCCCCGCCACCCTGCTGCTGGACGCCGGGACGGAGGTGCTCGGGGCGCCCTGGTACCTGATGGAGTACGTGCCCGGTACCGCCCACCGCGACGCGGCCGGCCTCGCCGTCCTCGGCGAGGAGCGGGCGCACGCCCTCGGCCGACGGCTGGTCGACACCCTCGCCGCCCTGCACCGGATCGACCCGGCCGAGGTCGGGCTCGCCGACTTCGGCCGCCCCGAGGGCTACCTCAACCGCCAGCTCCGCCGCTGGTCCGCCCAACTGCACGCCTCGCGCAGCCGCGAACTGCCCGGCGTCGACCGCCTGCACGCCCTGCTGCTCGACCGGCTGCCGGTCTCCCCGGCGCCCGCGCTGGTGCACGGCGACTAC
This sequence comes from Kitasatospora sp. NPDC058170, assembly GCF_042883905.1. Lineage (NCBI taxonomy): Bacteria > Bacillati > Actinomycetota > Actinomycetes > Kitasatosporales > Streptomycetaceae > Kitasatospora > Kitasatospora sp. NPDC058170. The sequence goes on along the minus strand of NZ_JBHVUV010000028.1, from coordinate 42,740 downwards.
CGGCTGGACAACGTGCTCGTCGACGAGCACGACGCCATCACCGCCGTCCTGGACTGGGAGATGTCAACCCTCGGCGATCCGCTCACCGACGTCGGCCTGCTGGTGATGTACACCGAGCTGGCCGGCGTCGGCGGCGGCATCATCCCCTCCGCCGCCACCGCCCCCGGCTTCCCGCCCGCCGGCGAACTCGTCGCCCACTACGCGCGCAGCACCGGCCGGGAGGCGGCCGACCTCGACTGGTACGTGGCCTTCGCCTCGTTCAAGCTCGCCGTCGTCGCCGAGGGCATCCACTTCCGCTTCCAGCAGGGCCGCACCCTCGGCGCCGGCTTCGAGCGGGCCGGCGAGATCGCCCCGGTCCTCGTCCGGCACGGCCTCACCACCCTCAAGGAGCGCTGACCGATGGACTTCTCCTACGACGCCCGGACGCTCGAACTGCGCGAGCGGCTGCTGGCGTTCATGGACCAGCACGTCCACCCCGCCGAGCCGGTGCTGGAGGTCCAGCTCGCCGACCCCGCCCGGCCGGCCTGGTCCATCCCGCCGATCGTCGCCGAGCTCCAGGCCGAGGCGCGCAAGCAGGGCCTGTGGAACCTCTTCCTGCCCGACCGGGACGAGGGCGGCGCCGGCCTGACCAACCTCCAGTACGCGCCGCTCGCCGAGATCACCGGCCGCAGCCCCCAGCTCGCGCCGCCCGCCCTCAACTGCGCCGCCCCCGACACCGGCAACATGGAGCTGCTCGCCCAGTTCGGCTCCGCCGAGCAGCGCGAGCGCTGGCTGCGGCCGCTGCTGAACGCCGAGATCCGCTCCGCCTTCGCGATGACCGAGCCGGAGGTCGCCTCCTCCGACGCCACCAACATCGCCACCCGGATCGAGCGGGACGGCGACGAGTACGTCGTCAACGGCCTCAAGTGGTACATCACCGGGGCGATGAACCCGGAGTGCCGGATCCTCATCGTGATGGGCCGGACCGACCCGGACGCCGAACCGCACCGCCGGCAGAGCATGATCCTCGTCCCGCGCGACACCCCCGGGGTCACCGTGCGGCGCGGCATGCAGGTCTTCGGCTACGACGACGCCGACCACGGCGGGCACGCCGAGGTGCAGTTCGAGGACGTCCGCGTCCCGGCGGCCAACCTGATCGGCGAGGAGGGCTCCGGCTTCGCCATCGCCCAGGCCCGGCTCGGCCCCGGCCGGATCCACCACTGCATGCGCGCCATCGGCATCGCCGAACGCGCCGTCGAGCTGATGTGCCGGCGCACCCTCGACCGCGTCGCCTTCGGCCGCCCGCTCGCCGAGCAGGGCGTCGTCCAGGATTGGATCGCCGAATCCCGGGTCCGGATCGAGCAGTTGAGGCTGCTGGTGCTCAAGACCGCCTGGCTGATGGACACCGTCGGCAACCGCGGCGCGCACACCGAGATCCAGGCCATCAAGATCGCCACCCCGAGCACGGTCGAGTGGATCCTCGACAAGGCCGTCCAGGCCCACGGCGCCGCCGGGGTCGGCCAGGACACCCCGCTGGCCCGGCTCTGGGCGGGCAACCGCACGCTGCGGCTGGCCGACGGGCCGGACGAGGTCCACAAGCGCTCGCTGGCCCGGCGCGAACTGAAGCGGTACCGGTAACTCCGTTAGCCCAGAACCCGGACGTGTCATACCCAGGTAGCGGTACCGGAGTTGGCTCTGCGGTATGACGTTCGTGCACCACCCCGGCCCGTACTGTCGCCCGTACGGGCCGGCCGGTGGGCGGCGGGCGTCGACAACAGGGAGCTGGGCAGCGATGGACAAGCGGGGACAGGCGCGGGGGCCGCGGACGGGGATCGCCGCGCTGATGGCGGCGATGGCGGTCCTGGGTGTGGCGGCCGCGCCGGCGGCGGTGGCGGCACCGGGCGTGGAGCAGCGGCAGGCGCAGGCCTGGCTGCCGCAGCCCACCGGGCCGTACCCGGTCGGCACCACCGCGCTGCACCTGGTCGACACCGGGCGGCAGGACCCGTGGAAGCCCGGGCAGGCCCGCGAGCTGATGGTGAGCTTCTGGTACCCGACCACCCGCCCAGCCCACGGCGACGAGCGGGCCCGCTTCATGGAGCCGCGCGCGGCCGGGCACTTCGGCGGCAAGGACGGCGCGTCCTCCTTCAACTACCAGGCGGAGCCCGGCCGGACGGACTGGTCCGGGATCCGCACCCACGCCCGGCAGGACGCGCCCGTGCTGCCGGGCGGCGCCGGCGCCCCGCGACCGGTGGTGCTCTACTCGGCCGGGCTGGGCGACCCCCGCACCTGGGGCACCGGTCTGGTCGAGGACCTGGCCTCGCGCGGGTACGTGGTGGTCACCGTCGACCACCCCTACGACGCCTCCGAGGTGGCGTTCCCGGGCGGCGGCATGGCCGAGTCGGTCCTGCCGCCGATGTTCGGCCAGCCCGGCCTGGACATCGGCGCGGTGCTGCGCAAGGTCATCCAGACCCGGGTCGACGACACCCGCTTCGTGCTGGACCAGCTCGCCGCGCTGCGGACGGACGGACGCCTGCCCGCCGGGCTCGGGGCGTCCCTGGACCTCGGGCGGATCGGCATGGTCGGCCACTCCGGGGGCGGGTCCACCGCCGTCCAGACCATGCACGACGACCCCCGGATCGCGGCGGGCGTCAACATGGACGGCCAGCTGCACTTCCCCGGGCCGGACGGCACGGGCGTGTACCTGACCAGCGTCGCCGAGGACGGGCTGGACCGTCCGTTCCTGCTGATGGGCAGCCAGAGCCCGGACTCCGGCGACTACCACCGCCAGCCGGGCTGGGCGGCCCTCTGGCAGCACTCCCGGGGCTGGCGCGCCGACGTCACCCTGACCGGCTCCCGGCACGGCTCGTACACGGACGCGCAGTCCCTGCTGCCGCAGCTCGCCCGCCAGGGCGCCGTCTCGGCGGACGCCCTGCGCGGGGACGTCGGCGACGTGCGGCCGGAGCGGGCGGTGCTCGCCACCCGGGCGTACGTCGCCTCCTTCTTCGACCGCTGGCTGCGCGGCCACGACGACCACCTGCTGGACGGCCCCTCGCCGCGCTTCCCGGAGATGGAGTTCGCCCGCTGAGCCCGCTGAGCCCGCTGAGCCCGCCGAGCCCCTGAGCCGCCGAGCTTCCGGGCCGCCGAGCTCCTGAGCCGCCGACCGGGCCCGAGCGCCGAGCCCCGGTGCCGCCGGGCTCAGCGGATCTCGGAGTCCGGGTTGGCGGTGTCCCAGTCCTGCCGGGAGGCGACGATCGCGTCGTGGTGGTCGTAGGACCAGTCCGCCATCGCCCGGATCAGGTGGGTCAGGCTGTGGCCGAGCGCGGTCAGCTCGTAGTCGACCTGCGGCGGGACGGTCGGGTGGACGGTGCGCGACACCAGGCCGTCCCGCTCCAGACGGCGGACGGTGAGCGTCAGCATCCGCTGCGAGATGCCCGGCAGCGCCCGCTGGAGTTCGCGGAACCGCCTTACGCCCTGGGCGAGTTCGACCACCACCAGGACGGACCACTTGTCGCCGACCCGGTCCAGCAGGTCGCGGATGCCGCAGTCCACGCCGTCCTCGCACCAGACCACCGGCCGGGGGGTGGTTACCGCGGTGTGCCCCACTGACATCGAAGTGCCTCCTTACGCCGAACGCCCAGGCTACCGAGGATGGTCCCAGTCGACGGAACGTCCCGCCCAGTTGGACGGCCCGACCGGCGTGAACACACCAAGTGCACCGATCAACGGAGGACCCCCATGCTTCTCGTCACCGGCGTCAACGGCGGTCTCGGCCGACTCGTGCTGGAGCAGCTCACCGAGCGGGCCGGCGGGTCCGACCGGCTGGTCGTCGGCACCCGCACCCCGGAGCAGGCCCCGGCGGGCCTGCCCGTCCGGCGGGTGGACTTCGACGACCCGGCGACGCTGGGCGCGGCCTTCGAGGGCGTGCGGACCCTGCTGCTGATCTCGGCCGGCTACGGCGAGGACGACGTGGTGATCACCCGTCACCGCGCCGCCATCGAGGAGGCCGAGCGGGCCGGCGTCGAGCACGTGATCTACACCAGCCTCTCCGGGGACGGCGACCACCTGGCGTACGCCCTGGCGCACCGCTGGACCGAGCGGCGGCTGCGGGAGTCGCCGACGCTGCGCTGGACGATCCTGCGCAACGGCCTCTACGCCGAGCTGTTGAGGGACCTGGCCGCGCCCGACGAGCACGGTGTGATCACCGCGCCGCTCGGCGACGGCCGGCTGGCGGCGGTGGCCCGGGCCGACCTCGCGGAGGTCGCGGCGACGGTCGCACTCGCCCCGGCCGAGCACGCCGGGCGGGTCTACGAGCTGGTCGGCGAGCAGGCGGTCGGCGGCGCCGAGGTGGCCGAGGCGCTCAGCCGGTCCGGCGGCCGGACGGTGGCGTACCGCCCGGGCACCCTCGCCGAGGCCCGGGCCGCCGTGGCCGCCTCGGGCGCCCAGGCCTTCCAGGTGCCGATGGTGACCGGTACCTACTCCGCCATCGCCAACGGCTTCCTGGCGGGGGCCGTACCGGAGGGGGACCTCCGCGCCCTGCTCGGCCGCCCGGCCCGCCCGGCGCTGGAGGTCATCGCGGCGGGCGCCGACGCGGGCCGGTGAGGCGGCGGGTGAGGCGGCGGGGGAGGGGCGCCCGGGGGCGCGCCGGCCGCGATCAGTGCGCGGCGGCCTGCGGCCCCGGCTCCTCGCGTTCCAGCCGCCGGGACTCCGCGGCCTCCTCCGCGGCGCCCGCCCGCTCGAACGCGGCGGCGGCCGCCGCCCACTGGGGGCCGGAGTCGCGCCCGGCGGCGACCAGGGTGGCCGCGAGGCTCCACCGCGCGGTCGCCTCCTCGTAGTGGGTGCCCAGCTCGTGGTACAGGGCCACGGCCCGCTCGCCCGCCGCGACGGCCTCGTCGAGCCGGTCGGCGTCACAGAGCGCGATGCCCAGGTTGTTCCACGCCATGGCCTCGCCGCGGCGGTCGTGCTCGGCCCAGTGGAGCGCGGCGGCCTCGGTCAGGGTCGTGACGGCCTCGTCGAACCTGGCCAGGTCGCGCAGGACGACGCCCAGCCCGTTCAGGGCGCCGGCCGTCCCGTTGCGGTCGCCGGACTCCCGGTAGAGCGCGATGGCGCGTTCGTAGGCCGCGGCGGCCTCGTCGAACCTGGTCAGATCGTGCAGGGCGGATCCGAGGTTGTTCCGACTCATGGCCTCCTGGTGCCGGTCGCCGAGCTCGTCGAGGAGTCCGGCGGAGTACTCGAGGGCGATGACGGCCTCCGCCGGCTGATGAGCTGCCCTCAGGGCGGCGCCCAGGCCGTTGGCGGCTCCGGCCTCGCCGTGTGGGTCGCCGGTCTCCCGGAGGAACTCCACCACCTGCCGGTGGGCGTCGACGGCCTCGTCGGAGCGGCCCGACCGGCGCAGGGCGGTGCCCAGGTTGTCCCGGGCCATGGCCTCGCCGTGCCGGTCGTCGACCTCCTGGTGGAGCGCGATGGCGTGCTCGAACGTGGTGACGGCCTCCTCGACGCGGTGCAGCTCCATCAGGGCGGCCCCCAGGCCGTTGACCGCCCCGGCCTCGCTGTGCCGGTCGCCGGTCTCCCGGTGGATCGTGATGGCGCGTTCGTGGGCCGCGGCGGCCTCCTCGAACCGGCGCACGCCGTTGAGGGCGGTGCCGAGGTTGTGCCACGCCATGCCCTCGGCGTACCGGTCGCCCGTCCGCTGCAGGAGCTCGACAGCCTCGCGGCCGACCGCCACCGCCTCGTCGAGCCGGCGCGCCAGGTTGAGGGCGGTGCCGAGGTTGGTCAGCCCGGTGGCCTCGCCGTGCCGGTCGCCCAGCTCGCGGGAGATGGCGATGTCCCGCTGCTGGGCCTCGACGGATTCGTCGAACCGGCGCACCAGGCGCAGGGCGAGGCCCAGGTTGTTCCAGGCCCTGGCCTCCCCCTGCAGGTCGCCGAGGTCCTGGAAGAGCGCGATGGCCCGCCGGTGGGCGTCGATGGCCTCGTCGGCCCGGCGCAGGTTGCCGAACGAGAGCCCCAGGTTGTTCCAGGTCCTGGCCTCCCCGAGCCGGTCGCCGACGGCCCGGGCGGCCTCGCGGGCCACCTCGGTGATGTCGATCAGATCGTCGAAGTACCGGTTCTGGTTCAGGTATCGGCCCAGGTTGAGGGGCAGCTCCCGGGCGAGGCGGTGGAGCCCGGCCCGCCGGGCGGCGTGGACCGCGCCGATGAGGTTGGCCCGTTCGGTGTCCAGCCAGGCGAGGGCGGCCGGGGGGTCCGCGAAGAGGCCCGGCGCCTCACCGCCGGGGAGCGCGTACAGGTCGTCGCCGGCGGCGCCCGCGAGCGCGGAGTACGCCTCCAGGAGCCGGGCGAGGGCTTGCTCGCGTCCGGCGTCGGCCCCGCCCTCCAGGGCGTACTCGCGGACCAGGTCGTGCATCCGCCACCGACCCGGGTGCCCGGGGCCGCGCTCCAGCAGGTGGGCGCGGGCGAGCTCGTCCAGACGCTCCTCCACCTCCTCGACGTCCTCCGGACCGAAGCCGACGCCGTCCCCGTCGGTGTGGCCGCCAGTATGGTCGCCGGTGTGGTCGTCGGGCCCGTCCGGTGCCGCGAGGGCGGCGGCCGCCCAGGTGGCGAAGTCCTGGCCCGGTGCGAGGGCGAGGCGGTGGAACAGCTCCCGCTGCTCGTCGGTGAGCAGCCGGTAGGAGAGGTCGAGGGAGACCCGCACCGTCCGCTCGCCGTCGTCCAGCCGGCTGAGCCGGCGTCCGGTGCGGGTGAGCTCGGCGGCGAGCCGGGCGGGGCTGCGGCCGGGCGAGCGGATCAGCAGCGCCGCGGCGATCTGCAGGGCCAGCGGCAGCCATCCGCACAGCCGGGCGACCTCGGCCGCCGCGCCCGGGTCGGCGGTGACCCGCCCGTCGGCCGGGTCGGCGGTCCGCAGGGCCCGGTCGAGGAGTTCCAGGGCGCCGTCGGGCTGTAGCACGTCGAGGTCGAGGAGGCGGGCGCCGAGGGTGGGCAGGGTGTGCCGCGAGGTGGCGAGCAGCCGGTGCGCGCCGGCCCCGGGGTGCAGGGGCCGTACCTGGGAGGGCTGCGAGACGTTGTCCGCGATCACCAGGATCCGGCGGCCCTGGTCGGCGAGCGCGGCGAGCCGGGCGCGGTAGAGGGCGGCCCGGTCGTCGGCGGACGGCGGGATGTGCTCGGTCGTCGGCTCCAGGGTGCGGAGCAGGGACTCCAGGGCCTGGGCGGCCTGCAGGGGCTGCGGGTCGTAGCCGTGGAAGTCCACGAACAGGACCCCGTCGAACCACCCCCGGCGCAGGGCCTCGTGGGCGGCCGCCAGGGCCAGCGTGGTCTTGCCGACCCCGCCCAGCCCGGCCATCGACGCCACCACCACGGCCTGCTGCGCCGCCCCCTGCGCCGCCTGCTCGCCGCCGGTGACGGCGCCGCCGTCGTCGGCCGGGCCCAACAGGCCGAGCAGCAGGCCGAGTTCGCTCTCCCGGCCGGCCAGCCCGTCGGGCAGTCCGGGCAGCGAGGCGAGCCTGGGCGGCACGGCGGCGGGGTCCGGGCCGGCCGCGTCCCGGCCGCGCTCGGGTTGGGCGCGCACGGGCTGGGCGCGGTCCAGGAGGTCGGACCAGCCGCGCGCGTCGACGGGCAGCCCGGCCCAGTCGGACCAGACCGCGACGAGGGCGAGGACCTGCTGGTGGCCGGCCGGCGCGGGCACCTTCGCCGCCGCCGGGTCGTCCGGGACCCAGTCGCTGATCCGCTGGGCACGGAACCGCTCCGCGTCGGGCAGCGCCGACCGGCGCACCTGGCGCTCCGCCTCGCGTGCGGACCACGGCAGGCCCGACCGCACCCGGGCCGCGCGGGCGGCGTCCCGCAGCGTCCGCAGCCTCGCGTAGAGCTCCCCGGCCCGTTCCCCCATCGCCACCACCCGAGTCTGGCCCCGCCGGTGGCACGGTGGGGCCGGAACCCGACATCTTCCTCGGTCTTCTCGGCCGGACAGGACCGAGGGTGTCGGCAGAGTCCCGCCGGGTCCGCGCGCGACGCTGCGAACACGCCCTACTCCCCGAGCACCACCACCCGGCCGGTGCTGAGCCCGTCCGCCACGCGCTGGACGGCCTGCGCCGCCTCGGCCAGCGGGACGACGGCGCTCACCGCCGGCCGGACCACGCCCGCCTCCGCGAGCTTGGTCAGCTCCTCGTGGGCGGCCCGGACGGCCTGCGGGTCACGGGTGTTGTAGAGCCCCCAGTGCAGGCCCAGGATGCCGTAGTTCTTCACCAGCGCGTGGTTGAGCGCGGGCGCCGGGATCCGGCCTCCGGCGAAGCCGACCACCAGGATCCGGCCCTCGAAGGCGATGCAGCGGGTGGACCCGGTGAAGGCGTCCCCGCCCACCGGGTCGAAGACCACGTCGGCGCCGCGCCCGCCGGTGGCCTCCCGGACCACGGCGACGAAGTCCTCCGCCGTCCGGTCGATCACCAGGTCGACGCCCGACTCGCGGGCCACCGCCGCCTTCTCGGCGCCGCCCACGACGCCGATCACCCGGGCCCCGGCCGCCCGGCCGAGCTGGACCGCCGCGCTGCCGACCCCGCCGGCCGCGGCGTGCACCAGCAGCGTCTCGCCCGGTTGCAGCGCGGCCCGCCGGTGCAGGGCGAACCACGCGGTCTGGTAGCCGATGTGCAGCGCGGCCGCCTCGGCGTCGTCCAGCGCGTCGGGTGCCCGGAAGGCGGCCGCCGCGTCCAGCAGGGCGTACTCGGCGAAGGCGCCGCCGGGCAGCACCGGATTGCCGATCACCCGCTCGCCCGCGGCCCGGTCGGCGCCCTCGCCCGCCGCCACGACCTCGCCGCACAGCTCCACTCCGGGTGTGAACGGCAGCGGCGGCTGCACCTGGTACTGCCCGCGCACCATCAGCGCGTCGGGGAAGTTGACGGCCGCGGCCCGCACCCGGACCAGCAGCTGCCCCGGCCCGGGCTCCGGCCGCGGCACGCCGTCGACCAGCCGCATCACCGCGCGCGGCTCACCGAGTTCGCCCACCTGCCAGGCCCTCACAGCGCCGCGCTCCTCTCCAGCCCCTGCTGGAGCCGGTTCATCGCGGTGAGCCAGCGGTCCGGGTCGGTGGCCCGGGCGGTGTAGTACTCGGCCACCTCGGCGTGCGGCAGCAGCAGGAACCGCTCCGCGCGCAGCCCCTCCAGGGCCGCCGCGGCGACGTCCTCGGCCTCCAGCGCGGTCGGCGCCAGCAGCGCCTCGCCGACCGCGCCCGTCGAGGTGAGCATGTCGGTGCGGACGCCCTGCGGGCAGAGCGCGTGCACCCGCAGGCCCCGGTGGCGGTAGGTGGCGGAGAGCCACTCGGCGAAGGCGAGCGCGCCGTGCTTGGAGACGGCGTACGGCGCCGAACCCAGCATGGTGAGCAGCCCGGCCGCCGAGACGGTGGCGACGAACCGGCCGGTGCCGCGCTCCAGCCAGCGGGGGAGTAGCAGGTCGGCGGCCCGGACGTGGGCGAGCACGTTGACCTCCCAGGCGCTCGTCCAGGCGGCGGTCGGCGCATCGGCCCCGCCGACCGGGGCGACCCCGGCGTTGGCGCACCAGACGTCGATCTCGCCGAGTTCGGCCCGGGCCCGCTCGACCAGGGCGGCGAGGCCGTCGGCGCCCGCCGCGTCACCGGGGACGGCACTGCCGCCGCACTCGGCGGCGACCGCGCGGGCGGCCCCGGCGTCCAGGTCGTTGACCACCACCCGGGCGCCCTCGGCGGCGAAGGCGCGGGCGAGCGCGGCGCCGATGCCCCGGCCCGCGCCGGTCACCACGACGCCCTGGCCGGCGAACCCGGGGGCGCTCACAGCCCGCCGCCGAGGGTGATGCCACCGTCCACGACCAGGGTCTGGCCGGTGATCCAGGAGGCGTCCGAGGAGAGCAGGAAGGCGACCGCGCCCGCGATGTCCTGCGGTACGCCGAGCCTGCCGAGCGGGTACGCGGCGGCGACCTGCTCCTCGCGGCCCTCGTAGAGCGCCTCGGCGAACCGCGTCTTGACCACGGCGGGCGCGACGGCGTTGACCCGGATGCCCTGGCCGCCGAGGTCGGCGGCGAGCTCCATGGTGAGGCGCATCAGCGCGGCCTTGCTCACCCCGTACATGCCGATCCCGGCCGAGGCGCGGACACCCGCGATGGAGGCCACGTTGACCACCGAGCCGCCGTGCTCGCCCATCCAGGCGGCGTGGGCGCGGCGGGTCCAGGCGAGCGGGGCGAGCACGTTGACGGCGAGGATCTTGGCGGCGGCCGCCTCGTCGGTGGTCAGCACCGGGCCGTAGACGGGGTTGATGCCGGTGTTGTTGACCAGGTGGTCGAGTCGGCCGAAGGCCGCCATGGTGGCGGCGACGGCCTCCTCCTGGTGGGCCGGGTCGTCTGCCTTGCCCGCGATGCCGAGGGCGACCTCCGGGCCGCCCAGGTCGCGGACGGCCTCGGCGAGCGGCTCCGGATTGCGCGCGGTGAGGCAGACCCTGGCTCCCCGGGCGACCAGCTCCCGTGCGATCCCGAGGCCGATGCCCCGGCTGGATCCGGTGACGACGGCCACCTGGCCCTTGAAGGAGTGCACCACGGAGGGTCCTTTCGACATGGCTGACTAAGCGCTTGCTTAGCATGCTGTCGGTGGGGGAACCTGTCAACAGTCCGCAGCCCCGCCCCGGGGCGCTCCGGCCGGGATGCCGGTATGACATTTCTGGGAGGATGGCGTCATGACCAGCACGCCGATCGCCGACCTCTGGCCCACCCTGCCCGGCGGCACCGACGCCCGCCCCGAGGCGGCGCACCGGTTGCTGCAGGCCGCCGTCGAGTCCTTCGCCGAGCGCGGTTTCCACGCCACCACCACCCGGGACATCGCCACCGCCGCCGGGATGAGCCCGGCCGCGCTGTACATCCACTACCCGTCCAAGGCGGCCCTGCTGGCGGAGATCAGCCGGACCGGGCACGCGGCCACCCTGGAGCTGGTCCGGGCGGCGGCGGCCGGCGGGGACGACCCGGTGGCGCGGATGCGCCGGGTGATGGAGGAGTTCACCGTCTGGCACGCCCGGGCCCGGACGGTCGGCCGGGTGGTCAACTACGAGCTGCACGCGCTGCCCGAGGACGCCTACGCCGTGGTCGCGGCGCTGCGCCTGGACATCGAGCGCGAGGTGACCGACCTCATCGCGGCGGGCGTCGCGGCCGGCGCCTTCGAGGTCGCCGAGGTGCGTACGGCGGCCCGCGCCGTGACCTCGCTGGGCATCGACGTCTCCCGCTGGTACACCGACCGCAGCAGCGAGACGCCGGAGGAGCTGGGCCGCCGCTACGGCGAACTGGTGCTGCGGATGCTGGGCGCCCGGGTCTGACCGGTCCGCCTGGTCCGACCGGTCCGACCGGTCCGACCGGTCCGACCCGGCGACAGGGCCGGGCCGGCAGACGGCAGGTGTTCGGACGTCGGATGTCGGACGTCGGGCGTCAGGCGGCGGACAGGCAGAACTGCACGAGCCCGGCGTCGACGTCGAGGACGATGTTCCGCATCTCGGCCCACGGCGGGTGGAAGCTCGTGCCCCACTCGATGGTGAAGGCGAGGACCCTGCCCTTGTCCGGATCGACGAGGTGGCGCGAGAACGCGTAGTCGTCGCTGGTCCCACTGGTCGGGTACAGGTGGAACGCGGACATCGGGGTGTACGAGCGGCCGCGCACGCCCTGCACGCCCTGGCAGAACTGCTCGGCGAGCAGGACGGCGGCGTCGGCATCGGTCTTCGGGATGAACTCCGCGTAGGCGAGGTCGCCGGCCACGCCGCGCTTGCGGTCGAAGGCGGGGTTGCGGAAGTTCATCAGGGGCTGCACGGACTGGTTCTCGTCGTCACCCCAGACGAACAGCATGTCCTCGGAGTAGCTGTGCACGTCGACGAACCAGCGGGTCCGCGGGAACTCGTCGAGCAGCCAGCGGACGTTGCGGGTCTCGGGCTCGGAGAAGGGCTCCGGGCCCTCGTAGACCTCGTCGAGCGGATCGGTCGAGACCCGGGGGCCGGCGGTCGGGGCGAACGCGGTGGTGAAGTCGAAGAGGAAGTCGTAGTTGCGGTTGATGTCGACCCCGATCAGGTCCGGGTCGCCGCCGGAGTTCGCCGGGTTGCGGTTCTTGCGCCACATCGGGTCGACGGTCTGGCTGTAGTGGCGGCCGTCCGGGTTGACGAGCGGGAAGACGACGACGTCCAGCTCGTTGAGGATGCGCTGCACCTGGTCGGCGCTGAAGGAGGTGCCGCCGTAGGCGAGTCCGGTGCCGGTGGTGTAGGCCTCCAGCAGGTCCGCGGCGAAGTGGACGAGGATCTCGCAGCTGCCCCACTCGCGGGCGTGCACGCCGCCGATCAGCAGCACGTCGTCCTTGGGGGCCAGCGACTCCGCGCCCATCCGCAGGGCGTGGCTCGAACGGCCCTCGGCGGACCGCTCGGGCAGCTCGACGAGTCCGGTGAGCCGGGGAAAGGCGTTGGCGAGGCCGACCACGGCGGACTCGACCTCGGTGATGTTGAGATACGGCATGGCGGGTCAGTCCCTCACCTTGGCGGCCAGGCCGCGCGGATAGGCGGCCTCGGGAGCGAACCGGTCCCCCCGGCCCACGTCGGCCTGGGCGGTGCGCCCGGCCTCCGTGGCGCTCCCGGCGTCGATCGCCTCGACGCCCTCGCGGGAGAGGGACGCGATCCGCTCGGCGGGGACGTAGGCGTCGATGGTGAACGAGCCGTCCTCGCCCTGGCGGGCGCGGCCGCCCACGTCGGGGCGGACCTCGCGCAGGAGTGTGCGCAGGGTTTCCGCGTCCTTGGCTGTCACCCGGACGCGGTGGATGTCATAACGGGCAGTGGACATGGCGACCTCTTTCGGGCGCCGTCGGGTCTCACATCAGCGATTCCGACGGCACGGGGCGCTGACGTACGTATATGTCCGATGCGTACCTTGTATCCTCAGCCTGCGCTTCCGTCGTAGAAGGCGTCAAGGGGGGCCTCGGGCATCCGGTCCAGCAGGCTGTCCAGGCCGGCCAGCAGCTCCCGCTCGTCGTCGTAGTCGGCGAGCCGCGGGACGAGGGCGCGCAGCCGGGGGTAGTCGGCGGCGGGCAGCCGGTGCAGGCCCAGCCGCAGCAGCGGGTCCGGCTCGTCGGGGTTGTCGACCACCTGGCGCTTGTCGACCAGCAGGCAGCCGAGGTTCCAGGCCACGAACGCGCGGTACACCGTCAGCGCGGTGGTGTCGTCGAAGCCGGCCCGGCCGAGCACGGCCAGGATGTGCTCGGTGAGCTGCAGGGCCGGGGCGGGCCGGCGGGCCACCGGGACGCTGAGCGGCCGGGTGGCCACCAGGGGCAGGATCTCCGGATGGGCGTGCGCCACGGCGGCGAAGGCGCGGGCGATCCGCCGCAGTTCGGCCCGCCAGGCCGGCACGGCGGGGCCGGCGGCGCCCTCGGCCCGGTCGTGGTCGGCCGAGGTCCGCAGCCGGTCGTTGACCTCGGCGAAGAACGCCTCGACCAGGCCGTCGACCAGCGCCTCCTTGCCCGGCGTGTACCGGTAGATCGCCATCGACTCGACACCCAGGTCGGCGGCCAGCCGCCGCATGGTCAGCGCCGCCAGCCCCTCGCGGTCGACCAGGGCCACGGCCGTGGCGAGCACCAGCGGGCGGCTCAGTCGCCGCCGCCGCTCGGTGCCGTCCTGCTCCACCATGTCCGCGCTCCTCACGTGCGCCCCGCCACCGCGGTCCCCACCTGGACCGGACCCCCGAGCCGGGTCCGCCGGTGCCGCGTCGGGCGGACAGCACCAGGATACAAGGTAAATTTCCGGCATATAGTGCGCTCGCCGGCCGGCCCGGCCCCGGCAGGCCGCCCTGGCACGGGGCCGCAGTGCCGGGCCGCTGCGCCGGGCGGGTGACCGCGACCGCCGCGTTCCTTCGGCCCGGCCTCCGGGTGATACAGCATCGGCCCGGTGACTGACTGGTCGATGCAGCCCGGAGGCGGTTGATGAGGATTCTGCTGGTGGCGACCGCGTTCAACAGCCTGACGCAGCGTGTCTTCGCGGAACTCCAGGACCGTGCGCACAGCGTGGCGGTCCACCTGGGCACGGCGGAGGAGGGCCTGCGGGCGGCGGTCCGGACGTCCGGCGCGGAGCTGGTGGTGGCGCCCATGCTGACGACGGCCCTGCCCGAGAGCGTCTGGTCGAGGACCGCCTGCCTGATCGTGCATCCGGGCCCTCCCGGCGACCGCGGCCCCTCCGCGCTGGACTGGGCGGTCCACGAGGGTGAGGCCCGGTGGGGGGTGACGGTGCTGCAGGCCGGCGCGGTGATGGACGGGGGTGACATCTGGGCCGACGCCGAGTGTGTCCTGCCCGAGGAGGCCAAGAGCGACCTGTACCGCGGCGAGGTCACCGAGGCGGCCGTCGGCGCCGTGCTGCTCGCGGTCGAACGCTTCGCCACCGGGCGGTGGAGGCCCCGCCCGCAGCACGGCCCCGACCGGCCGGCGGCGATCCGTACCCGGCCCCACTTCTCCCAGGACCTGCGGCGGATCGACTGGGGGAGCGACCCCACCGACCTCGTCCTGCACCGCCTCCGGACGGCCGACTCCCGGCCCGGGGTGCTGGACACGCTGCTGGGCGCCGAGTGGTACCTGCACGGCGGCCGGCGCGAGGGCCGGCTGCGCGGGCGCCCCGGCGAGCTGATCGCCACCCGGGCGGGCGCGGTCTGCCGGGCGACGGCGGACGGCGCGGTGTGGATCCCCGAGCTGCGCCGGCGCCGCAGCCCGGGCGGCCCGGCCACCTTCAAGCTCCCCGCGGTGTCGGCCCTGGGCGGGCTGCTGCCGGAGCTGCCCGAGGTGGCGGCGCCGCTGATGCCGCAGGAGGGGGAGGACACCTGGACGGACATCCGCTACACCGAGGACGGCGCCGTCGGCCGGCTGCACCTCGACCTCCCCGGCGGGGCGATGAGCACCGACCACTGCCGCCGGCTGCTGGCCGCCTACCGGTTCGCCTGCGGGCGGCCGACCTCGGTGCTGGTCCTGGGCGGCGGGCGCGGCTTCTTCTCCAACGGCATCCACCTGAACGTGATCGAGGCGGCGGCCGACCCGGCGGCCGAGTCCTGGGCCAACATCAACGCCATCGACGACCTGGTCCTGGAGGTCCTGACCACCACGGACCGGCTGGTGGTGGCGGCGCTCGGCGGGAACGCCGCGGCCGGCGGGGTGATGCTGGCCCTCGCGGCCGACGAGGTCTGGTGCCGCGAGGGCGTCGTGCTCAACCCGCACTACCGGCTGATGGGCCTGTACGGCTCCGAGTACTGGACGTACTCGCTGCCGCGGCGCGCGGGCACGGCCGAGGCCGCGCGGCTCACCGGGCGGGCCCTTCCGCTGACGGCCGGCGCGGCGCACCGGATCGGCCTGGTCGACCGGGTGATCGAGGCCGCCCCGGGGGACTTCACGGCGCAGACCGAGCGGTTCGCCCGGCTGCTCGCCGCGTCCCCGGCCCTCCAGGAGCGGATCGCCGCCAAGAAGGCCGCCCGCGAGGCCGACGAACGCGCCCGGCCCCTGGCGGCCTACCGGGCGGAGGAGCTGTCCGTGATGCACCGCCAGTTCTTCTCCCCCGACGAGCCGTACCACGCGCTGCGCTCGGCCTTCGTCCGCAAGCTGGCACCGCCCCCGGAGGGGTAGCCGCCCGCTGGGCGGGGACGCCCGGCCGCCCGGACGGCCCCGCCGGGTTGCGGCCGTCCGGGCGACCGCTTCGGCCCTCCGGACCGGCGTGTCCGCGCCACGGCTGCTATGACTCTGGAGAGCCCATATTGTCCGGCTCACCCCTTTTGCGAGGAGGCATCCTCATGGGTGCTGCGACAACGAGCGCCACCGAATCCGACGTGGTGCACATTCTCTGGATCAACGCGGGCCTGAGCTGCGACGGAGACTCCGTCTCGCTCACGGCCGCGATGCAGCCGAGCATCGAGGAGATCGTCACCGGCGCGCTGCCGGGCCTGCCGAAGATCGCCGTGCACTGGCCGCTGATCGACTTCGAGTGCGGTCCGGTCCAGGGCGCGGACAACTTCGTCGAATGGTTCTTCAAGGCCGACCGGGGCGAGATCGACCCCTTCGTCCTGGTCGTCGAGGGGTCCATCCCCAACGAGCGGATCAAACCGGAGGGGTACTGGTGCGGCTTCGGCGACGACCCGGCGACCGGCCAGCCGATCACCACCAGTGAGTGGCTCGACCGGCTGGCGCCCAAGGCCACCGCGGTCGTGGCGATCGGCACCTGCGCGACCTACGGCGGCATCCACGCCATGGCGGGCAACCCGACCGGCGCCATGGGCGTACCCGACTACCTCGGCTGGGACTGGAAGTCCAAGGCCGGCCTGCCGATCGTGTGCGTCCCCGGCTGCCCGATCCAGCCGGACAACTTCTCCGAGACCCTGACCTACCTGCTGTACCAGCTGGCGGGGTCCGCGCCGATGATCCCGCTGGACGACAAGCTCCGTCCGACCTGGCTGTTCGGCGCCACCGTGCACGAGGGCTGCGACCGCGGCGGCTACTACGAGCAGGGCCAGTTCGCCACCGAGTACGGCACGCCCGAGTGCCTGGTCCGGCTCGGCTGCTGGGGCCCGGTGGTGAAGTGCAACGTCCCCAAGCGGGGCTGGATCAACGGTGTCGGCGGCTGCCCGAACGTCGGCGGCATCTGCATCGCCTGCACGATGCCCGGCTTCCCCGACAAGTTCATGCCGTTCATGGACCCGCCGCCCGGCTCCACCGTGTCCACCGCCGCCAGCTCGGCGTACGGCGCGGCGATCCGCCGGCTTCGCTCGATCACGACCCACACGGTCGACAAGGAACCCAAGTGGCGGCACTCCGGCGACCGCCTGACCACGGGCTACCGACCGCCCCGGTGACAACCGGGCAGGGGGCCGCACCGCCGCGCGCGGGCGGCCCCCCGCCCGGCCACTCCCGATCCTCCCGTTTCCCCAGAAGGGCGCAGCAGGCACGATGACACAGACGACGAGGGCGGCCGGCGACGGCAGCGGCCTGACGGAGATGTCCTGGGATCCGATCACCCGGATCGTGGGCAGCCTCGGCATCCACACGAAGATCGACTTCAAGCAGAAGAGGGTCGCGGAGTGCTACAGCACCTCCTCGGTCTTCCGCGGCTACAGCGTGTTCATGCGCGGCAAGGACCCGCGGGACGCGCACTTCATCACCAGCCGCATCTGCGGGATCTGCGGGGACAACCACGCCACCTGCTCCGTCTACGCGCAGAACATGGCGTACGGGGTGAAGCCGCCGCACCTCGGTGAGTGGATCATCAACCTCGGCGAGGCCGCCGAGTACATGTTCGACCACAACATCTTCCAGGAGAACCTGGTCGGGGTGGACTACTGCGAGAAGATGGTCCGCGAGACCAACCCGGGCGTCCTGGACCTCGCCGAACGCACCCCCGCCCCGCACGCCGGCGACCACGGCTACCGGACGATCGCCGACATCATGCGCTCGCTCAACCCCATCGAGGGCGAGTTCTACCGCGAGGCGCTCCAGGTCAGCCGGTACACCCGGGAGATGTTCTGCCTGATGGAGGGGCGCCACGTGCACCCGTCCACGCTCTACCCGGGGGGCGTCGGCACGGTCGCCACCGTGCAGCTGTTCACCGACTACCTGACCCGGCTGATGCGGTACGTGGAGTTCATGAAGAAGGTCGTGCCGCTCCACGACGACCTCTTCGACTTCTTCTACCAGGCGCTCCCCGGGTACGAGGAGGTCGGCCGGCGGCGCGTCCTGCTCGGCTGCTGGGGCGCGCTCAACGACCCCGACCACTGCGACTTCACCTACCGCAACATGTCGGACTGGGGGCGGCGGATGTTCGTCACCCCGGGCGTGGTGGTCGACGGCAAGCTGGTCACCAACGACCTCACCGAGATCAACCTCGGCATCCGGATCCTGCTCGGCAGCTCGTACTACCAGGACTGGGAGGGCCGGGAGCAGTTCGTCACCCACGACCCGCTCGGCAACCCGGTGGACCCCCGCCACCCCTGGAACCAGCACACCATCCCCGCCCCGCAGAAGCGCGACTTCGACGACAAGTACAGCTGGGTGATGTCCCCGCGCTGGTTCGACGGCAAGGACCACCTCGCCCTGGACACCGGCGGCGGCCCGATCGCCCGCCTCTGGTCCACCGCCCTCTCCGGCCTGGTGGACATCGGCTACGTCAAGGCCACCGGCCACAGCGTGCAGATCAACCTCCCCCGCTCGATGACCAAGCCCGAGGTCAGCTTCGAGTGGAAGATCCCGCAGTGGTCCAACGCCATCGAGCGCAACCGGGCCCGCACCTACTTCCAGGCCTACGCCGCGGCCGCCGCACTGCACTTCGCGGAGAAGGCGCTCGCCGAGGTCCGGGCCGGGCGCAGCCAGACCTGGGAGCGCTTCGAGGTGCCCGACGAGTCCATCGGCTGCGGCTTCACCGAGGCCGTGCGCGGCGTCCTCTCGCACCACATGGTGATCCGCGAGGGGAAGATCGCCAACTACCACCCGTACCCGCCCACCCCGTGGAACGCCAGCGTCCGGGACAGCTACGGCACACCGGGCCCGTACGAGGACGCGGTGCAGAACACGCCCATCTTCGAGGAGAACTCCCCGGAGAACTTCAAGGGCATCGACATCATGCGCGCCGTCCGCAGCTTCGACCCCTGTCTGCCCTGCGGCGTGCACATGTACGTGGGCGGCGGGCGCACCGTGCAGAAGATGCACGTCCCCACCGGCCTGAGCGGGCTCGCGTGACCACCGCGGAGCAGACCGGCCGACGGGTCCAGGAGGCCCTCGACTCACTGGCCGGCCGCGGCCAGGCCGCCGTCGCCGAGGACCTGGTGCGCGAGCTGATGGCCTTCTACGGCGAGGGGCTCGCCCGGATCGTCGCGCTCGTCCCCGAGAGCGCGCTCTCGGCGGTGCTCGACGACCCGGCCGCCGCCGGCCTGCTGGTGCTGCACGACCTCCACCCGGAGCCGGTCGCCGCCCGGATCGAACGGGCGCTCGCGTCCCTGCCCGAGCACCCGGTGCGGGTCCTCGGCTTCGACCCGGCGGACGGCACCCTGCGGCTCGCCCGGACGGCGAGCGGCGGGTGCGGCTGCGCCGGGACGGAGGAGGCCGCACGCGAGGCGATCGAGGGCGCGCTCGCCTGCCACGCCCCGGAGGTCACGGCGGTCGACCTGGCCCGCGCCCCGCAGCTGCTGCAGATCGGCACCCGCCCGCCGGCCCCGGCCGAGGCCCGGTGAGCGCCGTCCGGCCGGCGTCGACCAGGCCGGGAACGGCGCTGCTGCGCAGGCTCCGCGAGCCCTCGCCCCCGCAGCCGGAGCGCTGCTCCTTCTGCGGCCTGACCCTGCCGCCCGGGCACCGGCACCTGGTGGACACCGAGGAGCGGGCGCTGGTCTGCGCCTGTACGGCCTGCGGGGTGCTGTTCCGGGAGCCGGGCGCCGCCGGCGGCCGCTACCGGGGCGTGCCCGACCGCTACCTCGCCGACCCCGGCAGGGGACTGGACGAGGACGCCTGGGCCACCCTGCGCATCCCGGTCGGCACCGCCTTCCTGTTCCGCAACGCGGCGCTGGACCGCCTGGTCGCGCTCTACCCGAGCCCGGCCGGCGCGACCGAGAGCGAGCTGGACGAGGAGACCTGGCAGGCGGCGCTCTCCGGCAGCCGGCTCGCCGGGCTGCTGGAGCCGGACGTCGAGGCGCTGCTGCTGCGCCGGTCCGCAGGACGGATCGAGTGCTTCCTCGTCCCGATCGACGTCTGCTACGAACTGGTCGGCCGGATGCGGCTGTTCTGGCAGGGCTTCGACGGCGGGGCCGAGGCCCGCGGCGAACTCGACGCGTTCTTCGCCCGCGTGGCCGGCCTGGCCAGGGCGCTGCCCCAGGAGGAGCCGGCATGAGCGAGCACGCGATCGGCGACGGCCTGCGGTTCGGCTGCACCGGAGTGCGGGCCGACCCGTACGCCGCCGGGCCGACCCTGGTCTTCCGGCTGCGGATCACGGCGCCCGAGGGAGTGCGGGTGCACGCCCTCGCGCTGCGCTGCCAGCTGCGGATCGAACCGGCCCGCCGCGGCTACGACGAGACCGAGGGCGGCCGCCTGGCCGACCTGTTCGGCGAGCGCGAGCGCTGGGCGACCACGCTCCACCCGATCCAGCTGGCGCAGGTCGCCCTGATGGTCCCGGGCTTCACGGGCACCACCGAGGTCGACCTGCCGGTGCCCTGCACCTACGACCTGGACATCGCCGCCACCCGCTACCTGCGGGCGCTCGACGGCGGGGAGGTCCCGGTGCTGCTGCTCTTCTCGGGCACCGCGTTCGCCGGCCCCGGCGGCTTCCAGGTGGTGCCGGTGCCCTGGGACCGGGAGGCCGCGGTGCGGCTGCCGGTCGCGGTCTGGCGGGAGATGATCGAGCAGCACTTCCCCGGCTGCGGCTGGCTGCGGCTGCCGGGAGACCTGATGGACGAGCTGCTCGCCTACCGCTCCAGCCGGGCGCTGACGTCGTGGGAGGCGACGCTCCGCGAACTCCTCGGAGCCGCCCGGATCGAGGAGGGTGTCCGATGACGGCCGTACCGGAAGAACGGGTGGACCGCTTCGCGACCGCCCGGAAGATCGCCGACGCGGTCCTCCTGGAGGGCTACGTCCTCTACCCCTACCGCGCCTCCGCGGCCAAGAACCGGCTGCGCTGGCAGTTCGGGGTGCTGGTGCCCCCCGGGTACGGGCGGGACAGCGCCGAGCACTCGCACCAGCGCACCGAGTGCCTGCTGGAGCCGCGCCGCGGCGACCGCCTGGCGGTCGAGCTGCGGTTCCTGCACGCCCGCCGGCGCACCGTCCAACGAGCCGTCGGCGCCAGGGCGTTCGAGACGGTGGAGGAACTCGCGCTGGCCGACCGGGTGCTGGTGCCCTGGGACGAGGGCGTCGAGGAGCGGGTCGAACTCGTTTTCCCGGTCGACGAGTTGGCGGCCGGTGAGGTGGTCAGGGCGTTTCGGCTGGCGGCCGGCGAGGAAAAGGAGACCGTCCAGGAGGACGGCCGGCCGGTCGGGCGGCTGCTGCGCCGTCACGAACAGGTCGACGGGGTCCTGCGGTTGAGCGTGCAGGAGGTGCCGGGCCCGTACGGGACGCTGCGGCTGACGGCGGTGGTGGAGAACACCTCCGACTGGCGGCCGCCGGCGGGTGCCGGGCGCGAAGCGGCGCTGGCCCGCTCGCTGGTCTCCGCGCACCTGCTGCTCGGCCTCGAACGCGGCCGCTTCCTCTCCGCCACCGACCCGCCCGAGTGGGCCAGGGCGGCGGCGGCCGAGTGCCGCAACGAGCACACCTGGCCGGTCCTGGCCGGGAGCGACGGGCGCGCGGACGTCCTGCTGTCCTCGCCGATCATCCTGGAGGACCACCCGCAGGTGGCCCCCGAGAGCCCGGGCGAGCTCTACGACGCGACCGAGATCGACGAGATCCTCGCCCTGCGCACGGCGGCCCTGACCGACCGGGAGAAGCGGGAGGCCCGGGGTACCGACCCGCGGGCCGGCGCCGTCATCGACCTCGCCGACTCGATGCCTCCCGAGGTGCTGGAGCGCCTGCACGGCGCCGTCCGCGCGCTGCGCGAGGTCACCGCGGCCCCGACCGAGCAGGTAGACGGGCAGCCCTGGTGGGACCCGGGCGGCGACACCGGCGTCGACCCGGACCGGGACCGGGTCCAGGTGGGCGAGCACTCGGTCGGGGCGGGCAGCCGCGTGCTGCTGAAGCCCGGCCGGCGCCGCACCGACGCCCAGGACCTCTTCCTGCACGGCCGCACGGCGCTGGTGGAGGCCGTGCTGCACGACGTCGACGGCTCGGTGCACCTGGCCGTCACGATCGAGGGCGATCCGGGCGCGGACCTCTGGCGGGCGCAGGGCCGCTTCCGGTACTTCCAGCCGGACGAGGTCGAACCGCTGGAGGAGTCATGAGCGGCGGCCGCGTCCTGGTCGCCGGGGTCGGCAACATCTTCCTCGGTGACGACGGCTTCGGAGTGGAGACTGTGGGGCGGCTGCGGGCCCGACCGCTGCCCGAGGACGTGGAGGTGGTCGACTTCGGTGTCCGGGGCGTTCACCTCGCCTACCAACTCCTGGACGGATACCGGACGTTGATCCTGGTGGACGCCACCATGCGGGGAGGGCCGCCCGGCACCGTGTACCTGATCGAGGCGGATGCCGGCCCGGTGGAGGCGGCGGACGCCGCCCTGCTGGACGGGCACCGGATGGGTCCGGACGCGGTACTCGCCCTGCTGGCCACCCTGAGCGCCGGCACGGGCGGCACGCCGCCCGGCCGGATCCTGGTGGTGGGCTGCGAGCCGGAGTCCCTGGAGGAGGGGATCGGGCTCAGCCCGGCGGTGGACCGGGCCGCCGACCACGCCGTGGACCTGATCCTGCGGACCGTGGAGGAGGACCGGACGCCCGGCGAGCGGGCGGAGCAGCCCGGTGAACCGGCGACCCGGCACGGCGAACCGGCGGAGCGGCCCGGCGGGCGGGCGGAGCAGCCCGCACAACGAGACGATCGGCCCGGCGAACGGGCGGACAGAGCGGACAGAAAGGCGTCACCATGCGGAAGTTCGTGATCGGCGCGGTCGTGTTGGCGGCCGCCTTCGCGCTCGTGCGGAACCTGGACGACCTGCGGCGTTACGTGCGGATCTCGCGCATGTGAGAGGCCCGCGGACCCACTACTGCAAACGGCTTGACCTCGGATGCGGTGGCGGCGCGGCTCGAAGCCCGCGCCGCCACCGCGCTCTCTACTGAAGCGGCTGTCCAGCGACCCGGGAGTGAGGCCGATGCACGAGATGTCCATCGCGGCGGCCGTCGTGGACCAGGTGGCCCAGGCCGCCCGCGAGGCCGGTGCGGACAAGGTCAGGTCGGTCCGGCTCCAGGTCGGCGAACTCGCCGGAGTGGTGCCCGACGCCCTGGCCTTCTGCTTCGAACTGGCCTGTACGGACACGGTGGTGGCCGGTGCGGAGCTGGTCACCGAGACCGTGCCGGCGTGCGCCCGCTGCAGCGGCTGCGACACCGAGTGGGCGGTCGGGATGCCCCCGGACCTCACCTGCCCGCACTGCTCCTCCGGACAGGTCGCCCTGTTGTCCGGTCGGGAGCTGCGGATCCTCAGCGCCGAGTGGGCGGACCACTCGGCCATCGTCCGGGAGGGCTGAACACCATGTGCCGAATGGTCGAGCTGCACCAGGCCGTACTCGCCAAGAACGACGCCGGCGCACAGGAGTTGCGTGCCGAGCTGGCCGAACGGGGCTGCGTGGCCGTCAACCTGCTGTCCAGTCCGGGCAGTGGGAAGACGGCGCTGCTGGAGGCCGAACTGACGCTGGCGCGCGAGCGCGGGGTGCCGGTCGCGGCGCTCACCGCGGACCTCGCCACCGAGAACGACGCGCTGCGGCTGGCCCGTTCGGGCATGCCGGTCAAGCAGGTCCTCACCGACGGGCTGTGCCACCTGGAGGCGGCCATGCTCCGCGGCCACCTGGCAGGCTGGCTGCCCGCCGACACCCGGCTGCTGTTCGTGGAGAACGTCGGCAACCTGGTCTGCCCGGCCTCCTACGACCTCGGCGAGTCCCTGCGGGTGGCGCTGGCCTCGGTCACCGAGGGCGAGGACAAGCCGCTCAAGTACCCGACGGCGTTCGGCCTGGCCAACCTGGTGGTGGTCACCAAGACCGACCTGGCCGAGGCGGCCGAGTTCGACCGGGAGGGGTTCCTGGCCAACGTCGCGCGGGTCAACCCGGGTGTGGAGGTGCTGTTCAACTCGGCCCGCACCGGGCAGGGGCGCGGCGAACTGCTGGAGCGTGCGCTCGCGGTGCTCGCCGGCGGGCCGGTGCACCGCCCGGTGCTGGCCTGCGCGCCGGGGCACGATCACGGCGACGGGCACGGGGGCGGGCACGATCACGATCACGATCACGGGGACGGTGCGGGGCACACCCACGGGGACGGTGCGGGGCACACCCACGGGGACGGGCACACGCACGAGCACGCGCACACGTCGGCGGGCCGGTCTTGACGACAGGTCCGACCGCGACCGAGCGCCGGCGGCTCGCCGTGCGCGGAGTCGTCCAGGGGGTGGGCTTCCGGCCGTTCGTCTTCTCCCTGGCCACCGAACTCGGGTTGGCGGGCCATGTCACCAACACCGGTGAGGGCGTGGTGGCGGAGATCGAGGGCACGGTCGAGGCGCTGGACGCCTTCTGCCGACGGGTCCGTGCCGACGCCCCGCCGCTGGCCGAGGTCACCGCGGTCGAGCACCGGCCGCTGAGCGCCACCGGGGCACCGGGGTTCACCATCGTGGCCTCGCTGTCCGGCGGGCCCCGGCGGGCCCTGATCCCGCCGGACACCGCGACCTGCGCCGACTGCCTGCGGGAGCTCGCGGACCCGGGGGACCGGCGCCACCGGCACCCGTTCATCACCTGCACGAACTGCGGCCCGCGGTTCACCATCGTCACCGCGCTCCCGTACGACCGGGCGGCCACCACGATGGCCGGGTTCCCGATGTGCCCGGACTGCGCCCGCGAGTACCGCGACCCGGCCGACCGGCGGTTCCACGCCCAGCCCGTGGCCTGCCAGGCGTGCGGGCCGAGGCTCTCCCTCGTCCGCCCCGGCGGCCCGGCCCTGGCGGGGGAGGAGGCGCTGGCAGGGGCCCGGCGGATGCTGGCCGACGGGGCGGTGCTCGCGGTGAAGGGCCTCGGCGGCTACCACCTGGCCTGCAACGCCTCCGACCCGGCGGCCGTGGCGACCCTGCGGCGGCGCAAGGGCCGCGCCGACAAGCCGTTCGCGCTGATGGCGCGCTCGATCGAGGAGGCCGAGGCGCTGGCCTGCGTCGGACCGGTCGAGCGGGAGCTGCTCACCGGACCGGTCCGCCCGATCGTCCTGCTGCGGCGCGCCGCCGGCCGCCCTCCGACCGGGGAGACGCTCGCGGACGCGGTGGCCCCGCGGAGCCCGGACCTCGGGGTGATGCTGCCCTACACGCCGCTGCACCACCTGCTGCTGGGACTGCCCGGCGATCCTCCCGGCGCCGGGCCGCTGGTGATGACGAGCGCCAACCTCTCCGGCGAGCCGATCGTCACCGACGACCGCGAGGCCCGGGATCGGCTGGCCCCGCTGGTGGACGGCTGGCTCCTGCACGACCGCCGGATCCACGTCCCCTGCGACGACTCGGTGATCCGGGTCGTCGACGGCGAGCCGCTGACGCTCCGCCGGTCGCGCGGCCACGCGCCGCTGCCGCTGCCGCTCCCCCGGCCCGTCCGGCCGGTCCTGGCGGTCGGCGGGGACCTCAAGAACACCTTCGCGCTGGCACACGGCCGCGACGCCTGGCTGTCCGGGCACATCGGGGACATGGACGACCTGGCCACCCTCGACGCCTTCGGGCGGGCCGTGGAGCACCTGGGCGCCCTCACCGGGGTCAAGCCCGAACTGCTGGTCTGCGACCGGCACCCCGGCTACCGGTCCGGTGCACTCGCCCGGCGCACGGCACAGGGCCGGCCGGTGCTCCCCGTCCAGCACCACCACGCGCACATCGCCTCGGTGATGGCCGAGCACGGACTCGACGGCACCGAGCCCGTCCTCGGGGTGGCCTTCGACGGGACCGGTTACGGGGACGACGGCGCCGTCTGGGGCGGCGAGTTGCTGCTCGCCGACTACGACGGCTTCGAGCGGTTGGGGCACCTGGCCTACGTGCCGCTGCCCGGCGGCGACGCCGCGGTCGCCCGGCCGTACCGGGTGGCGCTGGCGCACCTGCGCTCGGCGGGCATTGCCTGGACGCCCGACCTGGCGTGCGTACGCGCCTGCCCGGACGACGAACGGCTGGTGCTGGAGCGCCAGTTGGAGCTCGAACTGAACTGCGTGCCGACCTCCAGCATGGGCCGGCTGTTCGACGCCGTCTCCGCGCTGGCCGGGGTGTGCCACCGGGCGGGGTACGAGGCCCAGGCGGCGATCGAGCTGGAGGCCGCGGCGCAGGCGCACGGCCCGGCCGACGGCTACGCCTTCGAACTGCGCTCCTCCGCGGGGCCGTTGCTGGCGGACCCGGCACCGGTGCTCCGCTCGGCGGTCGCGGACCTGCGCTCCGGAGCCCCCGCCGGCCTCATCGCGGCACGCTTCCACGCCGGGGTGGCGGCCCTGGTCCGGTCCTGGTGCGCGGCGGCCCGGGACCGGCACGGCGTGCGGACGGTCGCGCTCACCGGGGGCGTCTTCGCCAACGCGGTACTGCTCTCGGCCTGTGCGCGCGGACTGCGGGAGGACGGCTTCACCGTGCTGCGCCACCGCCGGGTGCCGCCCAACGACGGAGGGCTGGCTCTGGGCCAGCTCATGGTGGCCGCGCGGTCGGCCGACTGAGAGGAGGGGCGCCCATGTGCCTGGCGGTGCCTGGAAGAGTGGTGGACGTCGAGGAACGCGACGGCACCCGGATGGCGGTCATGGACTTCGGCGGTGTCGTCAAGGACGTCTGCCTGGAGTACCTGCCGGACCTCGTGGTGGGCGACTACGCGATCGTGCACGTCGGGTTCGCGCTGCAGCGGCTGGACGAGGAGTCGGCT
Organism: Kitasatospora sp. NPDC058170; assembly: GCF_042883905.1. Lineage (NCBI taxonomy): Bacteria > Bacillati > Actinomycetota > Actinomycetes > Kitasatosporales > Streptomycetaceae > Kitasatospora > Kitasatospora sp. NPDC058170. Next base: position 16,287 of record NZ_JBHVUV010000028.1, on the reverse strand, counting down.
CTCAAGACGCTGGAGCTCTTCGCCGAACTCGGTCTCCTGCAGGAGGAGTTCGGCGATCCGTGGGAGGCGGCTGCGGGTGCGGCCGGCGTCCCCGGTGCTGGTGGTGGTGCGGGTCCTGGTGGTGCGGGTCCTGGTGGTGCGGTTGCCGGCCCGGCCGGTGCCGAGGCGATCGAGGAGGCGGGGCGGTGAAGTACCTGGAGGAGTTCCGCAACCCGGAGTTGGCCCGCGGCCTGCTCGAGGACATCAGGGCCACCGTGACCAGGCCGTGGGCGCTGATGGAGGTCTGCGGCGGCCAGACGCACACCATCATCCGGCACGGGATCGACCAACTCCTCCCGGATGAGGTGGAGTTGATCCACGGCCCGGGTTGCCCGGTGTGCGTCACCCCGCTGGAGGTGATCGACAAGGCGCTGGAGATCGCCTCCCGGCCGGACGTGGTCTTCTGCTCCTTCGGCGACATGCTGCGGGTGCCCGGAACCGACCGGGACCTGTTCCGGGTGCGCGGCGAGGGCGGCGACGTCCGCGTGGTGTACTCGCCGCTCGACGCGCTGCGGATCGCCCGGGAGAACCCGCGCAAGCAGGTGGTGTTCTTCGGCATCGGGTTCGAGACCACGGCGCCGCCCAACGCCATGGCGGTGCACCAGGCGCGGAAGCACGGCATCGGCAACTTCAGCATGCTGGTCTCCCACGTGAGGGTCCCGCCGGCCATCGAGGCGATCATGCAGTCCCCGGACTGCCGGGTGCAGGGCTTCCTGGCCGCCGGCCACGTGTGCAGTGTGATGGGCACCGGGGAGTACCCGGCGCTCGCCGAGCGGTACCGGGTGCCGCTCGTGGTCACCGGTTTCGAACCGCTCGACATCCTGGAGGGCGTCCGGCGGGCCGTGCGCCAGCTGGAGCGGGGTGAGCACACCGTGGAGAACGCCTACCGGCGCGCCGTCCGCGACGAGGGCAACCCGGCCGCCCGCGCGATGCTGGAGGACGTCTTCGAGGTGGCCGACCGGGCGTGGCGCGGTATCGGCGTCATCCCGCAGAGCGGCTGGCGGCTGTCCGAGCGCTACCGCGACCACGATGCCGAGTACCGCTTCGACGTGGCCGGCATCAACACCCGCGAGCCCTCGCAGTGCCGCAGCGGCGAGGTGCTGCAGGGGCTGATCAAGCCGAACCAGTGCGAGGCCTTCGGCACGACCTGCACCCCGCGTACCCCGTTCGGCGCGACGATGGTCTCCAACGAGGGTGCCTGCGCCGCGTACTACCTCTACCGCCGGCTCGGTGTGCCGGCCGTTCCCCGGGAGGCGAGCCCCGTTGGCTGACAGCGACATCCTCACCGAGACGATCACCGATCCGCTCGTCGATGCGGGCGTCGAGGCGCCGGACTTCTCGGGCTGGAGCTGCCCGCTCCCGCTGCGCGACTACCCCCGGGTGGTGATGGGCCACGGCGGGGGCGGTGCGATGTCCGCCGAACTGGTGGAGAACATCTTCGTGCCGGCCTTCGGCAACCGGATCCTCTCCGGCCTCGGCGACTCCGCGGTGCTCACCCTCGGCGGCGCCCGGCTCGCCTTCTCCACCGACTCCTACGTCGTTCGCCCGCTGTTCTTCCCCGGCGGCAGCATCGGCGACCTCGCGGTCAACGGCACCGTCAACGACCTCGCCATGAGCGGCGCCCGGGCCGCCTACCTGAGCTGCGGGTTCATCCTGGAGGAGGGCGTCGAGACGGCGGTCGTCGGCCGGGTCGCCCAGGCGATCGGGCGCGCGGCCAGGGCGGCGGGGGTCCAGATCGCGACCGGTGACACCAAGGTCGTCGAGGCCGGACACGGGGACGGGATCTACCTCAACACCGCCGGGATCGGCATCGTCCCGGACGGCGTCGACATCCGCCCCCAGCGTGCCGAGCCCGGGGACGTGGTGATCGTCAGCGGGACCATCGGACTGCACGGCGTCGCCATCATGAGCGTCCGGGAGGGCCTGGAGTTCGGCGTGGAGATCGAGAGCGACTGCGCGCCGCTGGGCGGGCTGGTCGAGGCCATGCTCGCCGTCACCCCGGACCTGCACGTCCTGCGCGACCCCACCCGGGGCGGACTCGCCGCGGCCCTCAACGAGATCGCCGCGGCGGCCGGGGTCGGCGTCGTCGTCCAGGAGCGGCGGGTGCCGATCCCGGACCAGGTCGCCAACGCCTGCGCCATTCTCGGACTGGACCCGATGTACGTGGCCAACGAGGGCAAACTCGTCGCGTTCGTGCCGCGGGACGCGGCCGAGGCGGTGCTCGCCGCGATGCGGGCGCACCCGATGGGCGCCGGGGCGGCCGTGATCGGCGAATGCGTGGCCGACCACCCGAGCATGGTCGTCGCCCGGACACCGCTGGGCGGCACCCGGGTCGTCGACCTCCCGTTGGGCGAGCAGCTGCCCCGCATCTGCTGAGCCGCCCGCGCCGGGCCGCCCGCGCCGGGCCGCCCGCGCCGGGCCGCCCGCGCCGGGCCGCCTGTGCTGGGCCGGTTGTGCTGCCCGGCCTGTGCCGCCCCGCTGGCGCCCCGCGTCCGCCGACCCGGAGGAGTGAATTCCGGTGCCCTTTCGGGTGAGGCGGGCGCGTGGCGGCAGCGGCAGGCGGTTGGCTGGACAGGGATGTCGTCGGAGGGTTCCGCAATGGGGCGTACGGCTCGGATCGGTGGCTCCGCGACGCGCTGCGCGCTCGCGGTGCTGCTGGCCGCCGTCATCGCCCTGGTGACCGGGGCCGGTACCGCCGACTCCCTGCACCGGCTCGCGCTGGACCGCTGTACCGCGGCCGAGGAGCTCCCCGCCGCCCCCGCCGTGCCGTTCGACGCGGACGACTGCCCTGAGCCCGGCGAACGCCGACGTGACCACGGCAACGCCCCGGCCGGCGCCTCCACGCACCGGGTCGGCCACTCCCGCGCGCCGCTGCCGGGCCTGCTCACTCCCGGGCCCCGCTCGGCGGTGGGCCCCGCACCCCGGTCCTCTCCCGGTCCCGCCGCCGACCGGCACACCGACCGTGCCCGCCCCGACGCCGGGCGAGGGGTCGTCCTGCGCTGCTGACAGGCCTCGGGCCGCGATCGAAGGGGTCGACCCCCGTCCGCCCCCGGGCCGCGCCCCGTGCGTCCACCGTCAGCTTCACACCGCAGGAGTTCCGTCATGCCCTTCGACGTCTACACGGCCATGGGCGCGCTGGTGCGCGCCGAGGCCGCCCGCAGCGCGGCGCTGTCCGCCGGCCGGTCCGCCAACAAGCCCTCCGCCCCGTCGGCCGACCTGTTCGCCGGGCAACCGCCCGTCGGTGAGACCGGGTTCGAGCGACCGCCCACGGGCCGGGCCGCCGACCGCGCCGACCGTCGGCCGGGCGCTCTGCCCTCCGCGCTCCGCAGGCTGACCGCCCGGCTGCGCTGAGCCCCGCCTGCCGGCCCGGGTGGCGGTCGGGCAGACCGCCACCCGGTGCGGGCCGACGGATCGGGAAAACCGTTGGCGCTCGATCGAACGGGGTGCGTAGGCTCCCGTCTCCGCGGGTGCAGTGCGGTGGTGAGCACTGGTCAGGCCCGCCCCGACGAAGAGGAGGTGCCCGGCGTGACGATGCATGTCGATGAGGTCGAGACGGACGAGGCGCTCGTCGGTCGGTTGATCGCCGCGCAGTTCCCGCAGTGGGCGGACCTCCCCGTGACGAAGGTCCGCTCGGCCGGTACGGACAACGCCATGTACCGGCTGGGAGCCGAGCTGGTCGTCCGGCTGCCGCGGATTCCCGCCTCCGTCGAGCAGATAGCCAAGGAGGTCCGCTGGCTGCCGCGCCTCGCACCCCACCTGCCGCTGGTCGTGCCGGTGCCGCTCGGCCAGGGCGTCCCGGGTGAGGGCTTCGGGTCACCGTGGTCGGTGTACCGCTGGCTCGACGGTCGGGACCTCTTCGACGAGCCCCTGGTGGAGCTGCGGGATGCCGCCGTCCGGCTGGGGCGCTTCGTCGCGGCGCTGCGGAGCGTCGACGCCACCGGCGCACCACCGTCCTTCCGTGGCGGACCGCTGGGTCCGAACGACGAGGAGGTCCGCGCCGCGATCCGGGACCTGGGCGCCGACGGAATCGTCGACGCGACCGCCGCGACCGCCGCGTGGGAGGACGTGCTGCGCCTTCCGCAGTGGCAGGGGCCTCCCGTCTGGCTGCACGGCGACCTCCAGCCGGGGAACCTGCTCGCCCGGCAGGGCCGGCTCAGCGCCGTCATCGACTTCGGCGGGGTCGGCTCCGGGGACCCGGCGTGCGACATGATGGCCGCCTGGACCCTCCTGACTCCCGGGACGCGCGAGCTGTTCCGTGCGGAGGCCGGCCTGGACGACGCGACCTGGGCCCGGGGGCGCGGCTGGGCGCTGTGCTTCGGGCTCGTCGCCGAGCACCACTACCGCGTCACGAACCCCGTGCTCGCCGGCGTCGGCCACCGCGCGGCGGCCGACGCCCTCGCCGACATCCACGGCGGTGCCTGAACGTCCGGACGGGCCACGGCCCCTGACGTGGGACCACCCGCACACGCGCGCTAGTGTGCCGGAGTGAGCCTTTATGTCGTTGTGGGATTCGGGCCCGCCGGGGCGGCCACTGCCCGGCTGCTGGCCGAGCAGGGCCATTCCGTCCGGGTCGTCACCAGGTCGGGCCGGAGCCCGGAACCGGGCCTGGAGCACGTCGCGTCGGACGCGGCGGGGAGCGGCGCACTGACCGAGGCGGCGCAGGGCGCGGCCGCTATCCTCAACTGTGCCGCACCGCCCTACCACCGCTGGGCGGGTGAGTGGCCGGCGCTGGCCTCGTCGGTCGGCGCGGCGGCCGAGGCGACCGGGGCCGTCCTGGTCATGCTGGGCAACCTCTACGGATACGGTCCGGTGGACGGCCCGATGACCGAGGAACTGCCGCTCGCGGCCACCGGACCCAAGGGGCGGGTGCGCGCCACCGTCTGGGAGCAGGCGCGGACCCTGCACGAGCAGGGCCGGATCAGGGCGGTCGAGGTGCGGGCCTCGGACTTCTTCGGCCCCGGCGTGACCGATGGCGGATACCTGGCCGGACGGGTCGTGCCGCGGCTGCTTCGCGGCAAGCCGGTCTCCACGCTCGGGGATCCGGATGCCCCGCACAGTTGGAGCTACCTCCCCGACGTGGCCAGGGCCCTGGTCGAGGCGGCGGGGGAGGAACGGGCCTGGGGACGGGCCTGGCACGTCCCGACGGGGCCCGCGCGGTCCGTCCGGGAGATGGTCGACCTGTTGGCCGCCCGGTCGGGGACGGGACCGGTCGCGGTGCGCAGGCTCTCGCCGGCCGTGCTGGGCGTGGCGTCGCTCTTCTCCCCGCTGATCCGCGAGTTGAAGGAGGTCCGTTACCAGTTCGACCGCCCGTTCGTCGTCGACTCCAGCGCCTACGAGGCCGAGTTCACCGTCCGGGCCACCCCCGTCGAGGAGCAGGTCGGGGCGACGGTGGACTGGTGGCGTACGCGCCTGGCCACGGCTGGATGACGGCGGCGAGGGCGGCCCGGAGGCGTCACGGGCGGCCGGGCGCGTCCAGCCCCAGGCGGCGGGCGTCGCGCTCGGGGCGGATGGCGATCAGGGCGAGTGCTCCGGCCGCCGCCATCACCAGGGCGGCGACGAGGAAGGCGGTGCGGTAGCCGGCGGAGGCGTCGGCCGCGCTGTCGAGGAGCCGGCCGGTGAGGAAGGGGGCGAGCAGGCCGGGGAGGGTGCCGGTGGCGGCGACGATGCCGGCATGAGCTACGCGGGCCGCCCCTACGACAAGGCGCTCGAGGCCCAGCGCTACTTCGCCATCCTGGCACCCCAGTTGCGGCCCTTCGGCTACAGCGGGCCGACCGGCATCCGGGAACACCTGGCGACGGCCCGGGCGACCGGCGAACCCGGACCGACCGGACGCTCGCCCGGCAGACCGCCGAGTTGCCCGCCCGGGAGACCGGGCGGGACTCCCGGATGGTGCTGGTCCGGCCGGAACCGGTCGTCGAGGTCGCCTCCGACGGCCTCCGGCGCAGCCCCCGTTACCCCGCCGGGGCGGCCCCGCGGTTCGCCCGGGTGGTGCGCCACCGGCCGGACAGGAGCGCCGCCGAGGCCGACCCGGTGGCCTCCGTACGGGAGTTGGCCACCGCCGAAGGCTTGTGAGGCCGTCCGCGCGGACGGGTCCGCCGACCCGTCCGGCGAAGTACCGCGGGTTGAAACGCACTGCGCCGCAACGGGGGTTCACGCACGGGGGCCGAATCAGCCATTCTCGATCCGGCCACCGAACCCCTCCGTGAACGGACCAGCGATGGCTAGGTTGACCGTGACAACGAGAGGCGGCCGCCGGGCAGTCGGCGCCGCCCTGGCGAAAGGTGCCCGACATGCAGGTGAGCGTCGACCGGGACCGCTGCTGCAGCTCCGGCATGTGCGTGACGAACGCCCCCGCGGTCTTCGACCAGGACGACCGGGACAGTCTCGTGAGGCTCCGTCAGACCGTCTTGCTGCCCGAGCAGTTCGACGACGTCAGACTCGCCTCCGAGCTCTGCCCGGGCCGGGCGATCACCGTCACCGGGGACGAGCCCGCGCGGGCCGGGGCCTGACGGACCCCCGCCGCCGGCCCCGCAGGCCGCCGGGAACCTTCCCGGGCCCCGAACCCCACTAGAACACCCGCGACGTGAGGAGACCCCCGCCTTGACCACCACACCCACCACCCCCGTCCTCCCACTGCCGGCCCGGCACTCCGGCGGCTGCCCCTTCGGCCCGCCGCCCGCGTACCCCGAGGCCGCCGCCACCGGGCCGGTGACCAGGGCCAAGCTGCCCGACGGCGACCTATGCTGGCTGGTCACCGGCTTCGCCGAGGTCCGCACCGTGCTGTCCGACCGCCGGTTCAGCGCCGACATACGCCACCCGTCCTTCCCGCTGCTGATCGCCGGCGCTCGCGAGCTGATCACCGACAATCCGGACTTCCTGCGGCTCGACGACCCCGAGCACGCCCGCCAGCGCCGCATGCTCACCGGGGAATTCCTGGTCAAGCGGGTGGAGGAGCTGCGCCCGGAGATCCAGCGGATCGTGGACGAGGCACTGGACCGGATGACCGCGGGCCGGACCACGGCCGACCTGGTCACCGAGTTCGCGCTGCCGGTGCCCTCGCTGGTGATCTGTCTGCTGCTCGGCGTGCCGTACGAGGACCACGACCGCTTCCAGAGCCTGAGCCGCACGATGCTCAACCGGGAGAGCACCGTGGAGCAGCTCCGGGAGGCCCAGGAGGGGGTCCTGGAATATCTGCGCGACCTGACGGCCCGCAAGCGCGCACAGCCGGAGGACGACGTCCTCAGCCGACTCGCGGCGCGGGACGACCTGACCCCGGACGACGCGGCCGCCATGGGCGTGCTGCTGCTGGTCGCCGGGCACGAGACGACCGCGAACATGATCGCGCTGTCGACCGCGCTGCTGCTGGAGCACCCCGAGCAGATCCCCGGCCTGGCCGACCCGGCCACCCTGCCGGGCGCGGTGGAGGAGCTGTTGCGGCTGCTGACCATCGTGCACACCGGCCTGCCCCGGGTGGCGCTGGAGGACGTGGAGCTGGGCGGCGTCACCGTCCGGGCCGGGGAGGGCGTGATGGCGATGCTCTCCACCGCCAACCGGGACGAGGCGGTGTTCGGCGGCGCCGGCCATCGGGCGACGGACGAGCTGGACCTGTACCGGGACGCCCGGCGGCAACTGGCGTTCGGCTTCGGCGTGCACCAGTGCCTGGGCCAGCCGCTGGCCCGCGCCGAACTCCAGATCGCCCTGGAGACGCTGTTCCGCCGGCTGCCGGGGCTGCGGCCGGCCGGCGAGCGCGAGTTCCGCACCGAGTCGTTCATCTACGGGATGCGGTCACTGCCCGTGACCTGGTGAGCGGGGCCCGACGGAGAACTCCCACCGGAGTACCAGGCGGAGCTGTCCGGGCGATCATGTGCGGAGCCGGATGACGCGAGCGGCTGCGGTGACGGTGCCGACGTAGACGTCAAGCGGGCGGGCCGGGGTCCGTCCGGGCCGGGCGAGGAATCGTTTCTCCTGAGCTCGGCCCGGACGGGTTCCCGCGGTATCAGCCGTTGGCCAGGGCCTGGATGCGGTCGTAGGCGCCGTTGAAGACGTTCTGGTCGCCGGGGAAGGTGCCGGAGTCGGCGTACTGCCAGATGGTCTGGTAGCTCCAGCCGTTCGGGAGGGTGCCGACGGAGGAGGCGTAGCGGGCTATCCAGAGGGGGTTGGTGGTGCCGAAGCCGCCGTTGTTGCCGGTGCAGGTCGACCACCAGTTGGTGGTGGTGTAGATGGTGGGATAGCGGCCGGTGCGGGTGTGGACGGTGTTGCTGAAGGAGCGGATCCAGCTGACCATGGCGCTCTGGCCGAGGCCGAAGCAGGTGGCGCCGTAGGGGTTGTACTCGATGTCGAGGGCGGGCGGCAGGGTCCTGCCGTCGCGTGACCAGCCGCCGCCGTGGTCGACGAACCAGTTGGCCTGGGCGGTGCCGGAGGAGCGGTCCGGCAGGGCGAAGTGGTAGGCGCCGCGGATCAGGCCGGCGTTGTAGGAGCCGTTGTACTGCTGGGTGAAGTACGGGTTGGTGTAGGTGGTGCCCTCGGTGGCCTTGACGTAGGCGAAGCGGGCGCCGTTGGCCTTGACCGAGGCCCAGTTGACGTTGCCCTGGTAGCTGGCGACGTCCAGCCCCGGGGTCTGGGTGACGCTGAGGGCGAGGGCGCCCGGGGTGCCGGCTCTGCCTTCGTGCGCCGCGACGGTGGAGCCGGCGAAGTCGAGGTCGGGGTGCAGGACGGGGCGCTGCGCGCCCTGTTCGGCGAGGGCGGCCTGTTCGGGCTGTTCGGCCGGAGCGGTGGGCTCGGCGGCGGATGCGGGGGCGGCGAGGCCGGTGACCAGCGCGACGGCGGCGGCGAGGGAGCCGAGGGCCGACAGCCGGCGTCGGGCGGTGTGGCGGGGGTGGAGCCTGGCGGAGCGGGAAGTGCTGGGCATGAACACTCCTCTGGTCCGGTGCTGGTGGCCCGTGAGGGCTGGTTGGCGGCCGGGTAGTGCGGCCGCTGAGAGAGTAGCCATGTACCCGCCAGGGCCGCCAGGCCTCGCGCGTCACGTCCTGAACGATCGTCACGTGTGCTCCGCTCAGGGTGACTTGGGAGATCGGGGTGCGGGCGGAGTTCGCCGTCCGGTCGGGCGGTGGTCGGCCTGTGGCCGCCTCCGGTTCGCCTGCGGGGAGGGGCGGGGCGGGACGGGGTCGTGCGGGGGGCGAGGGGGCTCCGTGCAGGGCCGCTCGGCGCTGCTCGGGGCAGCGGCCGGGGCGGCCGACCGGCCGGTGGGGCGGTCCGGGCCCTGTGGCACGATGCCGGGGGGCCGTGCTCCTCGCGTGCCCGCACCACCGCTGGACGGAAAGGACCGCACCACCGATGCCCGAGACGCCCCACGAGACCCGGACCACCACCGAGGACCTCGACTTCCGGACCGCGACCACCGCGGACGTCCCCGCCCTGGTCGAGCTCGTCGAGTCCGCCTACCGCGGCGACTCCAGCCGGGCCGGCTGGACCACCGAGGCCGACCTGCTGGAGGGGCAGCGCACCGACGCCGAGGGCGTCACCGCCGCCGTCACCCACGCCGACGGCGTGGTGCTGCTGGCCGAGCGGGCCGGCGAGCTGCTCGCCTGCTGCCAGCTGGAGCGCCGCGGCGAGCGCGCCTACTTCGGCATGTTCTCGGTGCGTCCCGGCCGCCAGGGCGGCGGCGTCGGGCGGCTGGTGCTGGCGGAGGCCGAGCGGGTCGCGGCCGAGGAGTGGGGCGTCGGCGAGCTGGAGATGACGGTGATCGAGCAGCGGTCCGACCTGATCGCCTGGTACGAGCGCCGCGGATTCCGTCGGACCGGCCGCTACACGCCCTTCCCGTACGGGGACGAGCGCTTCGGGGTCCCGCTGCGGCCGGACCTGCGGTTCGAGACGCTCACCAAGGCGCTCTCGAAGGGGTCGGCCGAGTAGGTCCCGTCCGGTCGGTGCGCTCGGGGCCGTCGGGGCGGCTGACCCCGGCCGGGGCGGGAGAGGGCGGCCGGGGTCAGGAGAGCCGCCAGGTGGCCGTGATCCCGCCGTCCACCGGGAGCGTGACCCCGGCGACGTAGGAGGCGCGGTCGCTGAGCAGCCAGGCCGCCGCCTCCGCGATCTCGGTGTCCCGGGCGGGCCGGCCGAGCGGGGTGGAGCGGGCCACCGTCTCCTCGAACTCCGGGCCCGCGGCGAAGAACCCCTCCGTCGCGGGCGTCCGGACCACGCCCGGCGCGACGGCGTTGACCCGGATCCCGTGGCCCGCGTAGTCGGCGGTCGCCGCCTTCACCAGCCCGGCCAGGCCGTGCTTGGCGGCCTGCTGGACACCGTCGCCGAAGCCGCCGACCAGCGCCCCCACGCCGCTGTTCAGCACCACCGACCCGCCGCGCCCGCCCGCCGCCATCACCCGTAGCTGGGCGCGCAGGCAGAGCCAGCTGCCCCGCAGGTTGAGCGCGTGCACCTCGTCCCAGTCGTCCTCGCTGCGCTCGGCGAGCGGCGCGGGGACGGGACCCGAACCGGCGTTGTCGAAGGCCGCGTCGAGCCGCCCGAACGCGCTCAGTGCGGCCGCCACGGTGCGCTCGGCGCCGTCCGCGGTCGTGAGGTCGGCGGCCACCGCCACCGCCGGGGTGCCGCCCGCCCGCAGCTCGGCTGCCAGCGCCTCCACCTCGGCCCCGGTGCGGGCGGCCAGCACCAGCAGGGCGCCCTCCCGGGCGAAGAGCCGCGCGGCGGCGGCGCCGATGCCGCGTCCGGCACCGGTGATGATCGTGACCTTGTCGTCGAGAAGTCCCATGCCCCGAGCCTGCCGCCGGCGGGGGCGGGGTACCAGTGGCCGGTCCTTCCGCGGCCGGCCCAGCCTGGGACTGCCAGGTCCTGGTTGCGGGCGCGCGGTTGTGGCAGCGTGGGCGCATGTCCGAGACCCCGCTGGGCGCGTTCCTGAGCGCCCGCCGCCGTCGCCTCGCGCCCGCCGAGGCGGGCCTGCCCGCGGTCGGCCGCCGCCGCACGCCCGGTCTGCGCCGCGAGGAGGTGGCCGTGCGGGCGGGCATCTCGGCGGACTACTACGCGCGGTTGGAGCAGGGCCGCCAGCGCGTCCCCACCGGCCCGGTGCTGGACGGGATCGCCGAGGCGCTGAACCTGGCCGCCCCCGAACGGGCCTACCTGCACCGGCTGGCGGAGCACCAGCGGCAGCGGACGACCGGACCGGTGACCCCCGCCGAGGAGGCTCCCGCGCTCTCCGCGGCCACCCTGGCGCTGCTGGAAACCCTGGACGCCGCACCGGCGTTCGTCACCGGCCCGAGCTTCGACCTGCTCGCCTGGAACCGCCCGGCCGGTCTGCTGATGGCCTGGCCCGAGCAGCGCCCGCCGCACGAACGGAACCTGCTCTGGCAGGTGTTCTGCTGCCCGTACGGTGACGAGACGCCCGCCAACCGGGAGTTGGAGGGCTCGATCGGCGCCGACCTGGTGGCGGGCCTGCGCGCGCACCACGCCGACCGTCCCGGCGACCGGGCGCTGGCGGCCCTGGTGCGGCAGCTGTCCGCGCAGAGCCCGGCGTTCGCGGCGCTCTGGGACCGTCACCGGGCCGGCCCGCCCCGGCAGGGCCGACTGCACGTCCGGCACCCCGAGTTGGACGCCGAGGTGCTGGAGTACACCGTGCTCGCCCTACCCGAGGAAGGCCGGCACGTGTTCGTCTGCCTCGCCCCGCCGGGCAGCCGGGCCCGGCAGGTCTTCCGCGCGGCACTGGAGGAACGCTCCACGAGCGATCGATCGTGACGCTTCGTCAAAGTCCTGACCTGCGGCAACGCGAAGATGTCATACCTCGTTAACGATTGGTCTAGGCCAATGTGAGAGGCTGGGGCGCGAACGGCCACGTTCCGTCCAAGCCCAGGGGGGCTATCTCCGCATGCCCGTACTCCATGGCACCGCCATGCCCGCACTCGACACCGGTCCGCGCCGGATACCCGTCGACGCGTCCCTCCGACTGCCCAGCCCACCCGACGACCAGGAGCTCTACTGGTACTTCGGCCCGCAGCGCCGATGGGTGCTGCTCTGCGCCACCCTCTCCTACGCCGGTGCCACCGCGACGCTCGGCCTGTTCGCGCTCAGCCGGCCGCTGCTCTGGCCCTTCCTGGTGATGACCGTGCTCAACGCCGTCACCTGGCTGCTCTCCCTCACCGACGGTCAGCGCGCCCGCCGCTTCACCCGCGACTCGCACGACCTGCTGATGCGCGCCTGGCGGCCCGCCCGGTACCCCGGCGTGGACGTGCTGCTGCCGACCGCCGGCGAGCCGCTCGCCGTCCTCGACAACGCCTACCGCCACTGCGCCGCCGTCCGCTGGCCCGGCGCGCTGACCGTCATCGTCCTCGACGACGCCGCCCGACCCGAGGTGCGCCAACTCGCCGAGTCCTACGGCTTCCAGTACCGCGCCCGCCCCGACCGGGGCCGGTTCAAGAAGGCCGGAAACCTCAACCACGGCCTGGCCGAGGGCAACGGCGACATCATCGCCGTCCTGGACGCCGACTTCTGCCCGCGCCCCGACTTCCTGAACCACCTGGTGCCCTACCTCGACAACCCCGAGGTCGGCATCGTGCAGAGCCCGCAGTGCTTCGACACCGACCCGGACATGTCCTGGCTGGAGCGGGCCGCCGGCGCGACGCAGGAGATCTTCTACCGCTGGATCCAGCCCTCCCGGGACGCCCAGGACGGCACCGTCTGCTGCGGGACCAACGCCCTCTACCGGCGGGCGGCCCTGGAGCGGGTCGGCGGCTTCGCGGAGATCGACCACAGCGAGGACCTCTACACCGGCCTCTCGCTGGCCCGCGCCGGGTGGACCACCCGGTACGTGCCCGCGCTGGTCGCCAAGGGCATGTCCCCCACCGGCCTGCCCGCCTTCATCAGCCAGCAGTACCGCTGGTGCCTCGGCTCGCTCGCCCTGGTGAGCGACCCCGGCTTCCGGCGCGGCCCGCTCTCCCGCTCGGCCCGGCTCTGCTTCTGGAACGGCATCCTCGGCTACCTCACCAGCGCGGTGAACGTCTTCGCCATCCCGCTGCCGGCGCTGATCATGCTGTTCTTCGCGCCCGAGGAGATCGAGCCCTGGCAGGTCCTGCCGTTCCTGCCGCCGATCTGGGTCGCCCTCGTGCTGCTGCCCGCGATGTCCCGCACCCGCTGGCGGTTCGAGGTCACCCGGGTCCAACTCCTGGGCGGACTCTGCCACGTGGTCGCCATCGCGCACGCGGTGCGCCGCCGCAGTGCCGAATGGGTGCCCACCGGTGCGGTCTCCGGCGGGAGTTCGCTGGCGCGGACGGTCGCCCGGATCGGCGTCGGCTGGCTCGGACTCGTCATCCTCGCCGGTGCCGCCGGACTCGCCCGGGCCATCGCGCTGCACGGCTGGCAGCCGTACTGGGCGCTGACGGCCCTGCTCTCGCTCACCGCCTACACCATGATCCCGCTCATCCGGTCCCTGTGGCCGCTGCTGCGCGGTGGCAACGGCGCCACCGTCGCGGTCCCCGACGTGGCCCCGCCCGCCCGGCGCACCTCCGACCTGCGCTTCGGTCACGCGGAGGCGGTCGCGGTCACCGCCGTGCTGCTGCTCTGCGGCGTGCTCGCCTCCGGGTGGGCGGACCCGCTGATGTTCTGACGCTGACCCGCTGATGTTCTGACGGAGGGTCGCGAGACGACCCGGGAGGCCGACCCGGCCGCCGGTTCCGTGGGCCCCCGTGCTGCTGCCCGACCCCTGCCGACAGCCCGAGCCCTGCTCGCTCCGCCTTCCTTGCGCGTCGCCCCACCGGCGCGGACTCCGCCGCCCGGCCGCCCCATCGGCCCGGCGGCCCCACCACCGCTGCCAGCCCCCTGCAAGGAGCTCCGCCGTGTCAACGGCCGAACCAGCCGGCGCCTCGACGTCAGGCGCCGCCACACCCCTTACTGCCACATCCCTTGTTGCCACACCCCTGACTGCCGCATCCCCGGCTGCCGCACCCACGGCCGTCGCCGCCACGGACCGCGCCGCCGAGGGCCTCGCCGCCGGGGACCTCGTCTCGAACGCGCTCGTCGCGCAGGCGGTCCGCGCCGACCGGGTGCCCGCCACCGAGCCTGCGTCCGCCGCCGAACCGGCGCCCGCCCCGGGCACGACCCTGGTGACCGCTCAGGGCACCGCCCTGGCGACCGCCACCGAGGAACCGCGCAAGCGGGCGTCCTTCCGCCCCGACATCGAGGGCCTGCGCGGCGTCGCCGTGCTGTCCGTCCTCGCCTTCCACGCCGCCGTCCCCGCCTTCACCGGCGGCTACGTCGGCGTCGACGTCTTCTTCGTCATCTCCGGGTTCCTGATCACCGGCGTGCTGATCGGCCGCCCCATCGGCCTGTGGGACTTCGCCGCCCGCCGGGCCCGCCGCATCCTGCCGGCCGCCGCCGTCGTCCTGGTCGCCACCGCCGCCGCCGGCGGCGCACTGCTCGACCCGCTGCGCGGCACCGACCTCGCCCGCGACCTGATCGCCGCCGCCGGGCAGTTCGCCAACTGGCGGTTCGTCGGCCAGCAGACCGACTACCTCGCCGCCGAACGCGACCCGAGCCCGCTGCAGCACTTCTGGTCGCTCGGCGTGGAGAACCAGTTCTACCTGCTCTGGGGCGTGCTGCTGCTCGGCCTCGCCCGCTACCTGCGCGGCCGCCACCGCACCGCGGCTATCACCCTCGCCACCGTCGCCATCGGCGGCGTCTCGCTGCTGCTGTGCGTGCGCTGGACGGCCGGCTCCGCGCCGCTCGGCTACTTCTCCACCGCCAGCCGGCTCTGGGAGTTCGCCGCCGGAGCCTGCGCCGCCCTGCTCGGCACGGCGCTGGCCGGATGGCTGCCCCGCGCCGGACGGGCGGGCCAGGCCACCGGCTGGGCGCTGCGCCTGCTCGGCTGGGGCGGCGCGGCGGCCGTCCTGGTCGCCGTCTTCCACTACGACCGCAACACCCCCTTCCCCGGGAGCGCCGCCCTGCTCCCCGTCCTCGGCACCGCCGCCGTCCTGCTCGCCGGCCCCGCGCACCGCGCACTCGGCCGCACCGACGTCGGCCGGCTCCTCGACACCCCTCCGCTGCGCGCGGCCGGCCGCCTCTCGTACGCCTGGTACCTGTGGCACTGGCCGGTCCTGACGATCGCCCAGGCCCGGTACGGCAGCCTGCCGTGGACGACTCTGGTCGCGCTCACCGCGGCCAGCGCCCTGCCGGCCTGGCTCACCCTGCGGCTGGTCGAGCAGCCGCTGCGCTACGGCAGCAGCCCGGCCCCGCGCCGGGGCCTCGCGGTCGGCGCCAGCGCCCTGGTCATCCCGCTGATCGCCGGGCTGACCCTCGGCGGCGGCACGGTCCGCGCCCTCGGCAGCGCCGACGCACCCGTCAGCGCCCCGGCCGGCGCGGCGGAAGGCCCGGCCCTGCTGGCCCCCGGCACACGGGTGCTCACCCTGACGCCCTCGCTGGCCCGCGCCCGGGAGGACTTCCCGCCCGGCAAGGGCTGCGAGATCCCGCTCGGCGCCGAGAACAGCCCGCGCTGCCTGTTCGGCAACGAGGCCAGCCCCGACCGGATCGTCCTGATCGGCGACTCGCACGCCGGCCAGTGGATCTCGGGCGCGCTCGGCATGGCCGAGCGGCGGAACTGGGCCCTGGAGGTGCTGGTCAAGCCCGGCTGCCCGCTGGCCACCCTGACGGTGCGCAACAACGTCCTCGGCCGCACCTTCGAGGAGTGCGACCGCTGGCGCGAGAACACCCTGACCCGGCTGGCCACCGGCCCCCGGCCGCGGCTGATCCTGATGGCGGGCCTCAACCGGTACGGCGCCCAGGCGGAACGGGCCGACGGCTGGACCCGGACCCTGGACCGGCTCTCCGCCGTCGGCGCACCGCTCGCCTACCTGGGCGACACGCCGATGCCCGGCAAGGACATCCCGACCTGTCTGGCCGCCTCGGACGGCCGCTCCGACGCCTGCTTCTTCCCGCGGGAATCGGCCTTCGAGCCGGACCCGGTGATCGACGGCGGGCTCGCCGCACGGTACGGCGTCCGGGTGCTCGACCTCGGCCCGCTGCTGTGCCCCGGGACCGGGCCGGACTGCCCGGCGGTACTGGAGGGCGTGGTGCTGTACCGCGACACCGGGCACATCACCAACACCGTGGCCCAGGTACTGGTGCCCCGGCTGGACCGGGGGCTGCTCCCGGAGGGGTGAGCGGCGCGGAAGCGCGCTTCGGTGGCGGGGGCCCGCGGGCCGTGGGTCACCCGACGCCGGGCCCCCCCCGCGGTGCGGGGGCCGGGTGGCGGGTTTGCCGGGT